>JALZBN010000080.1 GCA_030947365.1 Actinomycetota bacterium | reverse complement strand
TTGCTGGTGTTGTTACTGTTGCTAAAGTGAAACTCGCCCGCTTCGGCGCGTTCACGGTGTTCCTGCTGATTTTTGCGGCCTCGCCGGTTCTCGCCGCTCCCACGACCACCGCGCCCAAGACCACCGGGCCCAAAGACACGGGCTCGATCGACGACCAGATCAAGTCGGCGCGCGACCAGGTGGAGGGGGCGTCGGCCGAGGAGGCCCGGCTCCTTGGTCAGATCGAGGCGTCTGCCGCGCACAAGAAGGAACTCGACGCTGCCGTCAGCGCGCTCGACGCCCAGGTTCGTTCGGTGCAGGTCGAGGTCTCCGCCGCCGAGAGCCGCCTGGCCGCTGTCGAAGCCCAGCAGGCCGAGACTCAGGGCCGACTCGACGGCGCGCAGGCCCAGCTGAGCACGGCCAAGGATCGGCTCGGTCGCCAGGCGATCGCGGCCTACACGGGCCAGACCGACGCCGTGCGGTTCATCGACGCCACCCTGAAGTCACACGACATCGGCGAGCTGGTCGCCAAGCGGGAGTACATCAAGGCGGTTGCCGGTAACCAGCAGGAGACCATCGCCCTGCTCGAAAAGCTCCGCAACCAGGTCGACGACCTCCGCCAGCAGCTCGGCCAGAGTCGGGCCCGCGCCGAGACCCAGCGTGACGAGGTCGCGAGCAAGCGCGGCGCGTTGCAGTCCCAGCGCGATGCCCAGGCTGCGACCCAGACCCAAGTCGCCGCCGAAGTCGCCCAGGGCACCAAGCTGCGCAACGAGGTACTCGCCCGCAAGAAGGAATTCCAAGCCCAGGCCGACGCGCTGCAACACGAGTCCGACATGATCGAGGCCACCCTGCGGTCACGTCCGAGCACGCCCTCCGGGGGGGGTGGCAGCAGCTCACCGGTCGCGCCCTCCGGTGGACGGCTCTCCCCGCCGATACCCGGCGCGCCGATCGTGTCGGGCTTCGGCCCCCGGGTGCATCCGATCTACGGCGACGTTCGCATTCACACGGGCGTCGACTACGCGGCTTCGGAAGGCACGCCGATCCATGCCGCGGCCGACGGGGTGATCGTCAGCGCCGGGCCCTACGGCGGCTACGGCAACGCAACCATCATCGACCACGGCGACGGCATAGCAACCCTGTACGGCCACCAGAGCTCGATCGGCGTCAGCGAGGGCGAGCACGTCAGCCGAGGCCAGGTGATTGGAAGAGTCGGCTGCACCGGCGATTGCACCGGGCCGCATCTGCACTTCGAAGTTAGAGTCAACGGCACCCCAGTCAACCCAATCCCCTACCTGTCCTAGTCGAGCCAGCGGGCGCGCAGCGCCGCGCCGCGTTCCGCCCACTCCTCAGCGGTGATGGCGTAGCGGATGTGGTCCTCCCACACTCCGTTGATGGCCAAGTAGCGCACGGCAAGCCCTTCTTCGCGCAACCCGAGCTTTTCGACGACACGCCGGCTGGGCTGGTTGCGGGGAATGATCGCCACTTGGAGGCGGTGGAGGCTTAAGCGGTCGAACGCGAAGCGCGCCGACGCGACGACTGCCTCCGGCACGTAGCCGTGGCCGGCCACCGCTTGGTCGATCCAGTAGCCGATGTACGCGTTTTGGAACGGTCCCCGCTGGATCCCCGACAGGTTGATCTCACCGACGAAGCGGTCTCCCGTGCGGCTGGGCAAAAAGATGCCGAACCCGTAGCCGGTACCGAGCTGCCATTCCCGCTCGCGGGCCCCGCAGCGCGCCGCGAACGCGCCGGGGTCCTGGGTGTCGTCGGCGTGGTTCGGCGGAGGAGTCGGTTCCCATTTGACGAGCCAGTCGACGTTGCGTTGCCGCACCGTTCGCCACTGGGCGAAGTCGGCCGACAACAAAGGACGCAGCACGACGCGCCGCCCGGTGAGCCGGTTCGGCATCTGACCGACGAGCGTCGTCGGCCGCTCAGGACGGGTCACGGCGCGCCGCGCAGGCTCAGGACGAGCCCATCGAGGATGTCGGCCTCGCTCACGAGGCACTCGTCCATCTCGAAGTACCGCATCACCGCCACGAGTATTGCCGTGCCTGCCACGATCACATCGGCCCGGGCCTCTTCAAGGCCGGGATTGTGCAGCCGCTGGGCCCGGCTCTCGGTGGCCAGGGTGCGAAAGACGTCTTCGACGGCGGCGCGGGTCAGCACGAAATGGTGGATGCGCTCGCTGTCGTACTCGGGAACGCCGAGCTCGATGGCGGCGACGGTGCTCACCGTGCCGGCCAGGCCCACGAGCTGCTCGGCCTCAAGCGACGACGGAACCTCGCGGGCCACATCTTCTATGTAGTCGCGCGCCACCGAGACGATCTGACTGAGCTCCTCGGGCGCCGGGGGATCGTGATGCAAGAACTTCTCCGTCAGCCGAACGCAGCCGATGTCGACCGAGAGCACCCCTTCGGGCTCGGTGGTGCCGGTGGCGAACTCGGTGGAACCACCACCGATGTCGACGACCAGGAACGGCCCGTTGTCGGGGTCGAGTGATGCGGTGGCGCCGAAGAACGACAAGCGGGCCTCGTCGTCGCCGGTGAGCAGCTCCGGCCGGGTTCCAACGGCCGCGGCCGCGGCATCGAAGAACTGGTCACGGTTGGCCGCATCACGCGCCGCCGAGGTCGCCGTCATCCGCACCCGGCTCACGCCGTAGCGGTCCATGACGCGCCGGTACTCGAAGAGCACGGCCGCAGTGCGTTCGATGGCGGCGTCGGCCAGGCGCCCGGTGGCGTCGACCCCTTGACCCAGTCGGGTGATCCGCATGAGTCGTTCGAGGGGCGCGCCGCCGGGCTCGGCCACCAACAGGCGCGTGGAATTGGTGCCGCAGTCAATGGCGGCCAGCGCGTCGGTCACGATGCCGCCCGCCCCAATCGCGCCGCGACCCAACGGCCAACCGGGTCGTCGCCGCCGGCGAGGTGCCATGCGTAGTGGGCGTGCAGGCACTTCACTCCCTTTCGGGTGCCCCCGACGCCTCCCGATGGCGCCGGGCCGGCATGGTCCACCGGAAGGGCGGCGTCGCGCTCGGCCGCGTACGCTCCGTGGGCTCGGGTCAGCTCGTCGGGGTCGACCTCGGCTTCGGCTTCCCGTACCCCTCCACCGGCCTCAAGGCGGCTGACGTCGCGCCGCAACTCCTCGTCGACCAGCCAGTAGCGGGTGGGCATCGGGGTGCCATCGTCGAGCAACGGAGCATTGCGGATGACGACGGGCAGACCGTCAACGTCGCGGACACAGACGTGGAAGTCCCCTTGGGGGGGACGGCCCAAGAGGGCGCTGACGGCACTGTGATCGTCGCTAGTCATCTACCAACATTGGTCATCGAGAGGTGGCAACGAGCTTGGTGCTCACCCGTCGAGCGTACCGAGGCCCGTTGGCTACTTCGTCGTGCTTCAGGAACAGGTAGGTGTCGCGCCCCGCGCCGAGTTCTGTCGCAATCCGATCTCCCCACGCGTCGAGCTCGGCGCGTGTGTACCGGTCGCGGCGCAGGCGCACGTAGGTGAACGGGCCGACTTGTAGAGGTCGCGGTGCCACGCCTTCGCCCTCGACGACAACGAGCGTCGACCCATGGGCCTCGAGGCGGTCGAGGACGGCGGGTACGAGCCAGCCGGCGTGAAGCTGGAATGCGAAGCGGAACGGCGAGTCTGCCGTGGGTCGGGGCAGGACGCCGAGCAAGCGGTCGAGCCGCTCCAGGTCGACGGCCTGGTGTGGCAGCGCCAGCAGCATCGGCCCGAGGCGGGAGCCGAGCGGCGCAAGGGCGTCGAGGAAGGCCTGGACCCGTTCCTCGAGACCGGTCAGGTCGCGCCGGTGGGTGATGCCGAGGTGGGCTTTCGGCGCGAACCGAAAATCGTCGGGAACGCTGCCGGTCCATCGTTTGATCGCCGCGGGCGTCGGAAGGTTGCGGTACGTGCTGTGCAGTTCGACGGCGCGGAAGCGGCGAGCGTAGAAGGGCAGCATCCTCGCGGCCGACGTCCCCGCCGGATAGAAGCGACCGACCCACTCCGGGTAGGACCATCCGCTCGTTCCTACTCGTCCATCGGCCACGGCGGCGCAGCGTATGCGCCCAGGGTCAGAAGATGCCCGTTACCCAGTCCCAGGCCTTGGCGGGGATGCTCTTCGACGGGGGTCGGGGCGGCGCTGCCGCAGTCCGCACCGTCGTCGTCGTTGACGACGGGACGACGGCGTAGACCTCTTCGCCGGGGCGCACGAGGTTGTAGTCGCGGCGCGCCAGCCGCTCGATCTCGCTGTCGGTTTGCAACTTCTGGGCCTGGTCTTGGAGCTGGCGGTTCTCGGTTTCCATCGTGCGTACCTGGACCGCCATCTGGCTGCGCCTCTGGTTCTGCGCCAGGTAGGCACGCGCCGGGTAGGCGGCGAGGAACAGCGCGCCGGCCAATGCCATGCACGCAACGAGGAGCCAGGCCCGAGGCCTCATGTGGCAGACCCACGGGGGCGGGAGTGCGCCAGCGCCGCGCCGCCGGTGAACGAAGCCGACTCGCCGAGGTCGTGCTCGATGCGCAAGAGCTGGTTGTACTTCGCCACCCGATCGGAGCGCGCCGGCGCGCCGGCCTTGATCTGACCGCAGTTCGTGGCCACGGCGAGATCGGCGATCGTGGTGTCCTCGGTCTCGCCCGATCGGTGCGAGATGACCGAGGTGTAACCGGCGCGAGTGGCGGTGCGCATGGTTTCCAGGGTCTCGGTGAGCGTACCCACCTGGTTGAACTTCACGAGGATCGAGTTGGCGACACCCTCGCCGATGCCGCGCTCGAGGCGCTCGCCGTTGGTGACGAAGACGTCGTCGCCCACGATCTGGACCCGGTTCCCGAGGGCTCGCGTGATGGCGGCCCACCCGTCCCAGTCGTCCTCGGCCATCGGGTCTTCGATGGAGACGATGGGGTAGCGGTCGACGAGGTCGACGAAGAAGGCGACGAGCCCGTCACCGTCGAGCGTGCGCTGCTCACCGGCGAGGTTGTACTGCCCATCGGTGTAGAACTCGGTCGCGGCCGCGTCGAGGGCGATGGAGATCTGGTCACCGGGAGCGAATCCGGCGGCAGCGATGGCGTCGACGAGGAAGCGAATGCCGTCCTCGTTGGTGCCGAGGTCGGGCGCGAACCCGCCTTCGTCACCGATGCCGGTGGCCAGCCCGCGGTCGCGGAGTAAGGCGTTGAGCACGTGGTAGGTCTGGGTGCACCAGCGCAGCCCCTCGGAGAACGACGCCGCGCCGATCGGCACCAACATGTACTCCTGAAGGTCGATCGTGTTGAAGGCGTGGGCCCCCCCGTTGATGACGTTCATCATCGGCATGGGCAGCACGTGGGCGCCGGCCCCCCCGATGTAGCGGTAGAGCGGCAGGTCGAGCTCGTCGGCCGCGGCCTTGGCGAGGGCCAGGGACGTACCGAGGATGGCGTTGGCGCCGAGGCGCCCCTTGTCGTCGGTGCCGTCGAGGTTGATGAGCTCGGTGTCGACGCGCCGTTGGTCGAGACCCTCGAGGCCGATGACGGCGTCGGCGATCTCACCGTTTACCGCGCCAACCGCGCCGAGCACACCTTTGCCCCCGTAGCGCTCATCGCCATCCCGGCGCTCGACGGCCTCGTGGCGACCAGTCGACGCCCCCGACGGCACGATGGCGCGGCCCCGGCCACCCGATACCAGGCCGACCTCGACTTCCACCGTTGGATTGCCGCGGGAGTCAAGGACTTCTCGCGCGACGACGTGCTCGACCGTACTCATGGTTGTTGCTCCTGTTGACAGTGTTGACAAAGTTAGCGGAGCCATGGGGTCGGTGGAGACCACGGCGCGCCTGGGTAGGCATCCGCCGTCGGGGCCGCCGTCGGGGGCCGCCGCCGCGCCGGTAAGATCGCCGCCGACATGCCCGGCGCCCGACTCAAGTCCCTACCGGTCCCCCTGCAGCGGTCGCGGGAGGCAATCGGAACGGTCGTCGCCGGCGCGGCTGTCGTGATTCTCGTTCTCGCCGTCGTCCCGTTCCTGCGAGGACCCGTGTTCGTACGCCGCCTCACGATCGCCAACCCCACCGCATACGAGGTCAACGTAGAGATCTCGGGCTCGCAAGGGTCCGGGTGGCTCGATCTCGGCACCGTTCCCCGCGAGCGCGAGGTTGCAC
>JALZBN010000358.1 GCA_030947365.1 Actinomycetota bacterium | reverse complement strand
TAGAGACCGTCGTCACCTGATTGCCTGGGTTCGGTAACGCGCCCGCAAAATTGCGATCGATGTCTTGCCTGTAGCTCTGCATCGCCAAGTCATAGAATTCGCCGAGATAGAGGGCTCTCAAGCGTTGCTGCGCTTCGGGAGGGACGTCCCGGGTCCTGACCACCATGCGGGTGATGTCGCCTACGGCGGCGTCTAGCGCGCCGAGGATCTTGTTGACGTACGCCACGTCGATTACTTGGGGGACGGCGTATGGGTCGGTTGTCGTGGTCGGGCGCGCCGTTGTTGGCACGGTCGCGCTGGAGGCCGAGGGGGCCGGGTCGCGCGAGCAGGAGGCGAGCATGGCTACCGCCGCCAGACCTGCCATGCCCGTCCGCACTGCCCTCCGCCTACGCCTTCCGCCCTGCACTGACTACTGCATATCATGCAGTTTCAGACCTGGCAATGGGCTACTTGCGTCCCACGATCAGGTGGTGTGGATGGGGGTAGCCGCGACCTAGCGGCAGATGCTGCACCGAAAGGCCTGCACCCTCCATCGGCGCGCCGAGTCCAGACGCGCCGAGGAACGTGAGCTCCGCGCCGGCGGTAATTCCGAGCACCCGCACCGACATCGTCTCTTGCAGAACGTTCCATCGGAACTTCCAGCGGGGAACGATGTCGACCTCCTTGACGAGCAGGACACCCCGCGGAGCGAGAACTTCCGCGGCGTGGGCCAACACTGACCTCTGCGTGTCTGCGTCGAGCAGGTACAGCACGTCGACGATGGCGATCGCGTCCCAGGGTCCTTCGGGAAGCGCGCCGGGCTCGGCCGCCTCGAGTGAACAGTCACCACCGAGTTCTGCGGCTCGCGCCGCCGCCACGCAGCCGTGCGAGATCTTGGCGCCGTCGACGTCGATGCCCCGAACCACCCGGCGCCCTGGGCGGTCGAGCGCGGCGGCGAGAGCGAACAACCCGTGCCCGCAACCGATCTCAAGCACCCGACCCTGGGCCGGCAAATGGGCGACGACAGCTCGGAACGGGCAGCTCACCCAGCGCCCTCGCACATGAGCTCGGGCACCGAGCGGCGCGCCGGAGAAGCACGACAGGACGTCGCGACCGAGGCCGCCATGGGAACGTCCGAGGGGGGCGCTCACCCTTCGGCAGCGCGCCGGGTCACGAGAGGTACGAGCCCCGCGCGAACAGCGATGAGAGCAGCACGAGCCCGACTGAGCTTACGGACAGCGCCGCGAACCGCAGGCGAGGACGCTGCGCCAGTATTTCGCCGGCCGCGGCAAAGATCGGGAATGCGGCCAACGCGTAGCGCGCCATCCCGAAGAAGTCTTTTGTGGAGAATGCCGCCAGGCCGATGATCAACAGGGAGTAGATGCCGTAGCCGATGCCGAACCTGCGAAACACGTACGGGACGAGCGCCAGCGCGACGATCGTCACGATCGGATGCGACATGTAGGCCACCCACGACGGCCCGTCACCGAACCTGGTGACTCCGTGGAAGAACTCGACCTTGAGCCAGGTGTGGGGCCCGGCGCCCTGCCCCCACGCCTTCTCAGCCTCGGCGAACACGAACGGGCTGCCAAAGCGGATCCACAAGAACGTGCAATACGCGCCGAGCCCTCCCGCACAGAGCAGCACACCGCCATCGCGCCGGAGTGCCGCAACCGCCGCGGACCACGACGGCCGGCGCCAACCGTCGTCGAACACGCCGTTGAGCTCGAGGGTCCGGACGATGAGCCCGATGATCACGACGACGCCGACGGGGCGCGCCGCGGTCGCCACCGCCCCCGCGAGACCGGCGAGCCACGGATGTCGTCGTTCCAACAACACGAACGCGGCCAGCACAGCCGCGACGAAAACCGCGTCGGCATAGACCACGCCATAGAGGTAGTAGGCCCACGGGAAAACGAGCAGCAGGGCGAGGGCTGTCCACGCGGGCGGTCCGCGCATCTTCTCCCGCAACCACGTCCAGAACAGCATGGCCACGGCTGCCCCTGACGCCAACGTGATGAAGATTCCGGCCCGCAGTGAGTCGCCGACCACCTCGGATCCGGCGCGCATCA
>JALZBN010000357.1 GCA_030947365.1 Actinomycetota bacterium | reverse complement strand
GTCGACAAGACGGCGACACGCGGTGACCAGGGCGGCGCTGTCGCCGTGCAGGCCGCCAAGGGCGTTAGCGGCCTCTTGGGCCAGCAACCCGGGATCTTCGCCCACGGCCCGGGCGACCATGCGCAGCTGCTCGATGGGATGCACTGATCAGACGCCGGGCTTCCAGACCATGAGAACGACGATAACGACAAGCGTCAGGTTGAGAATCCCTCCGAAGATCCCCGCCTTCTGGCCCCGCTCGGCGAGCTCGCTGACCTGCGGCGGACGGCCGCCACCAGCCGGCGCGGCCGGCGCGCCGCCACCCAGCTCCTTCATGAGCACGTTCATCCGCTTGAGGTTCGGAAGATGAAGACCGTGGAAGACGCCGACGTAGACGATGAACAAAACGAACGACAGCGATACCCACACCTGGCTGAACTTCCAGACGTCGTCACTGAGGAGCAACGTGATGATGCCGAAGACGGGCACGGCGTAGACCACCCACTCCGCCCACCTCGACGTGACCACGTAGTCGAAGATGACCGGGCCCTCTTGGCCGCCGTGCCCCGCGGCTCGCGCCCCGAGGATGCCCATGGCCACCAGCGCCCCGAAGCCCACGATCGCTGTCAACAGGTGCAACACCAGGAACAACTTGTACGCGCCGTCTCCGAACGTGGCGATCACGGTGCCTCCTCGGGAAGGGATGAACTTCGGGTCCTGAAGATAGCTGCGCTACCTTGCCCGCCGTGGCCACCAACCCGCCTGCCGACCTTTTGCTCAGCCCGGTGAGCGGCACACCCCGCACCGTCGAGCAATGGCTCACGGTGTTCCACCTGCTCTTTGTGGCCGTCGACCCCACCAACGATCGCAGCCGGTGGATCATCCCAACCGCCGCCAACGTCCTCACCGACTACGAGCAGGCCGACTGCCGGGTGGCGTGGCTCGTCGCGGGTGACGCCGATGACGCTCGCCGCCTTCTCGGGCACTGGGTCGACGACATCCTCACCTTCGTCGACCCCGACAAGGTTGCCTGCCGGGCGTTCGGGCTCGGCTCGCTTCCGGCGATCGTTCACCTCGGGATGGACGGCGCGGTCGTCAACGCGGTCGAGGGATGGGATCCCGGCGCGTGGCGCGAGCTCACGATCGTCCTGTCCAAGATCGTCAGCTGGAGCCGCCCGGTGATCCCTCGGGCCGGCGATCCGGGCCCGTTCACCGGGGCGCCGGTCAAGACCTAGGCGCGGCGACGAACCGGTCCGGTCATCGACATGGCGGCCAGCAGGAGTAGGCCCGTCGGGGCCGTGCGCAACTCGCCCATCACATAGGTCGGTTCGTTCAACGACTCGACCTGGTCGACCATGGAGCGTGAGCCGACCCGACGACGCCGGAGCTCGCTGGCAAGCATCGAACCGTTCACGACCATGGCTGCCCCCCACTGCGCTGCCACCAACTGCGCCACGTGCCCCGTCACTCTCTGCCCTCCGCCCTGTGGAACACAAGAGAGGAAATGCTGGGCAAAAGCCCGCCGGCTCTGTGGAGAGTCGCGGAGCTGAGCGCTATGCCTTCTGATCCCGACCGGGGATGCCGGCCCGGGTCATGGCCTCGACATCGAGGACCGACGCGGCTTCGTCGGGCGACATGAGCCCCCGCTCGACCACGACGTGCTGGATCGTCTTGCGCTCGGCCAGGGCTTGGGCGACGACCTCAGCGGCGACCTCGTAGCCCACCTGCGGCGCCAACGCGGTGCCGAGGGCCGGCGAGGACTCTGCCAGGTGCCGGCAGTGCTCGACGTTCGCCTCCAACCCCTTGATGCAGCGGTCGGCCAACGTACGGCAGGCCGACGAGAGGATCCGGATCGACTCGATGACGTTGCGGGCCATCACCGGCATCGCGGTGTTGAGCTCGAAGGCACCGATGGTCGCGGCAAACGCCACCGCGGCATCGTTGCCGACGACCTGGGCCGCGACCTGGAGCACGGCCTCGGGGACGACGGGGTTGACCTTGCCCGGCATGATCGAGCTTCCCGGCTGAAGGCTCGGCAGGCGGATCTCGGCCAAGCCCGCCTCTGGGCCGCTCGCC
>JALZBN010000356.1 GCA_030947365.1 Actinomycetota bacterium | reverse complement strand
GTACTCAGACGCTCGACGTGACGGTGGTGGCCGACGGCGCGGGTACCGGCGACTTCCTGCACGCCATGGGCCAACTCGATGGTGTCGACTCCGTCGAGACGGTCGGCAGCGAACCGCCGGCCGTGCACGCCCGTCTCTACGTTTCGACCGATGCTTCGGCGATGATCGTGCCCCTGGTGAAGATCCTGGGTGAACTCGATGTCACCTTGACCGACGTCGGCATCGGCCGTCCCACTCTGGAAGACGTGTTCATCGGGCTGACGGGTCGGGCCCTGCGATGACCATGATCTTGACCGAGACCAAGCCCACCGCTTTGCGTGCCTTCGGCGCCGTGCTCCGGCGCGACTTGTACGTAACGTCGCGCGAGCTGCCGACCTTCCTGGCCCAGGTCATCCTTCAACCCTTCTTCCTGCTTTTCGTCTTCGGCCGAATCCTCACCGAGCTGGGCTACGCCCGCGCCGGCTATGCGCAGCTCTTGTTCCCCGGCATCGTCGGGTTGACGGCGGTCGTCACTGGCCTTCAGAGCACCGCGTTCCCGCTCGTCATCGACTTCTCCTTCACCAAGGAGATCGAAGACCGCCTGCTCGCGCCGCTACGTACCGAGCTGGTCGCCATCGAGAAGATCGTCTACGCCTCCCTTCGGGCCATCGTGGCCTGCACCGTCATGATCCCGGTCGGCATCCTCGTGCTCGGCTCCATTCCCTGGCGCTGGAGTGCCGCGCCGCTGTTCGTCGCGGTCGTGGTGCTCGGCGCGCTGGTGGGCTCCACGTTGGGCATGGTGCTCGGCACACTCGTGCCGCCGAACCGCATCAACATCATGTTCGCCTTGGCGCTGACGCCAATCCTTTTCACCGGCGCGAGCCAGTATCCGTGGCCGTCGCTCGACAAGCTCCCCTGGTTCCAGGTCGTCACCGCCTTCAACCCGTTGACGTATGTGAGCGAGGGCTTGCGCGGCGCGCTCGTGCCGAGTGTCCGCCACATGCCACCACCGCTCTGCGTCGTTGTCCTCTGCGCGGCCGTGCTCGGCTTCGGATGGATCGGCATGCGCGGCTTCCGCCGGCGCGCCATCGACTGACCCCGGCTCCCCCGCGTTGTCCGGCTACCACGTTGTCCGGCTCCCGCCACGTTGTCCGGCTTCCCCCACGTTGTCCGGCTTCCGTGTGTTTGGTGCGCGCCCCGCGCCGTGCGTTTGCCCGATTTGCTGCCTCCGAACGACGTCTACCGCGCATCGAACGAGGTCTGGGGCGCCACTTGGGGCCGCCGGCGCGCCTGCTCGGCGACGTTCGAGAGCCGGCGGCCCGTTGTCGTGGGGAAGCGCCTGACCTCGGTCCACGTAAAGCGGCCGCACAACCAGCCCGTGACCGCGACGATCGCTGTCTCCCGCGACGAGTCGTACAACGGCTGTCCGGCATGTTGCTGCCCGTCGAGTTCGATGAACAAGCCCAACTCTGGCCACGCCAAGTCAACCCGGGCAACAAAGTTGCCATACTCGTCGTAGATCTCCAGCTGACGCACGGGTTCGCCGAGATTCGGCAGCGTTCGGATGAGCTGCACCATGAGCGTCTCAAGCAGGCTCTCCGTTGCCGGCGCGCCCGCGGGGCGTAGCAACAAGACGCGCCGGATGCGCCGGGTGCCCGGCGTCCTACCGCGGCCCAACTCTGGCAACAGCTCCTCGAGCTGGCCGATGACAAGGAGCTGCTTTCGGAACCCGAACTCGAGTGCCTGCTCCCAGACGAGATCGTCGAGCGAAGCAGCCAGGTCGACGAGCGTCTGCAATCCATCAGTGCAGGGGATGCCTGACACCACCGTGACGCGCCCGGGTTCGAGCAGGCGGCGCCGAACCCCCGGCAGGTAGGCACTCCGGCCCGGTCGTAGCGTCATGTCGAGGCCGTCAAACGTAACGCCGTCGAAGCCGTGGAGGACGCCGGCTAGACGGCCGCTTGCTATGCCACCTGACCGCAGCACGACCGCGAAAGCCCGGTCTTGCGCGGTGGGCCGTTCGGGCCCATCGCCGTAGACGCCCCGAGCAATGAGTCGCCAGCGTCCGGTATGGCTT
>JALZBN010000355.1 GCA_030947365.1 Actinomycetota bacterium | reverse complement strand
TACGCCATCGGCGCGTATCCCGTTGCAATCCCGGGCCCCGACGGAAGTCACGTGGTTGGTGTCGTTGTTGCTACCAAGGAACTCGACAACGAGTACATGCAGGTGCGCTCGACCAACGATCCCAACGTCGGCCTCGCCCTGGTCGACCGTGACCGGCGCCTGGCATCGTCAGGAGTAGGCGTTTCCGACGCCGACCTGGTGAGCGTGGCTCGCAGCGCGCTCGCCGGCAACGGGCGGGCGTCGACGGTCACCGGCGGCGCGTTCCTCGCCGCGCGCACCGTCAACGCGCCCGACGGCTCCCGGGTGTTGGCTCTGGTGGCCTCAACCCCAACGAGCGTCGTCGACGCAACCCGCAACTCACTGTTCCAGACCCTGTTCCTTGTTGCCCTCGGTACGGCTTTGGCCGCATTTCTCGCCTCACTTTTCATCGGCGAGCGAATCGGCGGTGGTCTGCGCCGTCTCACCGTGGCTGCGGAGGGGATTCAACAAGGCGATCTCAGCGCTCGGGTGAACGTGACGAGCCCCGACGAGATCGGGGTCCTCGGGTCGGCGTTCGACTCCATGGCCGGGTCGATCGAGACGCTGGCGGGAGAATTGCGGCAGACAGCCGACGAAGAGGCGCGGGTGCGCACCCGGCTCGAAGCGGTCGTCGGTGGGATGGGTGAAGCGCTGCTCGCGGTCGACTCCAGCGGCCGGGTCACCACCTTCAACGGCGCGGCGGAGAGTCTGTTCGGAGTGGCGGCGAGCGACGCGCTCGGCCGCCCGGTCGACGATCTTGCCGCCGTCACCACTGAGGACGGCGCCGACTTGTCCCAGCGGTTGGCCAATCCCTCGTCGCAGACATGGCACGAGTCAGCACTGGTGGTGCGGGCCGACGGTAGCGAAGTGCCGGTCGCCCTCTCCGCGGGCGGGCTACCGGGCCAGGACGAGGGGAATGCGGGCGGTGTCTACGTGTTCCGCGACATGCGACGCGAGCGGGAGGCCGAGCGCACGAAGTCCGAGTTCCTTTCGAACATCAGCCACGAGCTGCGCACGCCGCTCGTTCCCATCAAGGGCTATGCCCTGATGCTGCGGGGCGGCAAGATGGGGCGAGGCGAGGCCAACGTCGCCTTGAACGAGATCGCCGACTCTGCCGACAGGCTCGACCAGCTCGTTGGTCGCCTGCTCGAGGTCGCCGGCTCTGGTGTGTCCGAGGCGCACCGCGAGCCAATCGACGTGGAGCCTATGCTGCGCGCCGTCGTTAGTCGTTGGAAGGCAAGGACCGACGCCGGGCACCCGATAACGCGCCGCGTCGGGAGTCGGCTGCCGAGGATGGTGGGTGACCGGCGCCTGCTCGAACGGTCGCTCGACGAGCTCATGGACAACGCCATCAAGTACTCGCCGGGGGGTGGGCGTGTGCTCGTCAGTGCCGCATTGTGTGACAACGGTGCCGGTGCGGCCATCGAATTGGCGGTGGACGACCGCGGTATTGGCATACCTGAGGACCGACTCGAAGCGATATTTGACGACTTCTCCCAGGCTGATACGTCTGCCACGCGGGCCTTTGGCGGCCTTGGCCTGGGGCTCGGATTCGTGAGCCGCACGGTCTTCGCCCACAACGGTGAGCTCCGCTGTGAGTCGGAGCCTGGGAAGGGATCTCGCTTCTCGATGGTCCTTCCCCTCGACGCCCCGACATCGGACGCCCCGACATCGGACGCGCCGCCATCGGACGAGTCATGAGACGTCTTTTGGTCCTCGTAGTGGTCGGCGCGATAGCGGTTACCGCGGGTTGCACTAGTGGCGGTGGTGATTCCAGCGGTCGACTCAGTGCCAGTGGCCAAACTGAGGTGGCCGGAGCGCAAGGTGATTGGAAGCCGATCAACGGCACCGTCGCACTCAAGACCGACGAGCAGGTGCGCGTTGTCGACGGCACGGCCACGATCACGCTGGGCGACGGCAGACAGGTGTCGATGATGAAGGGCACCCAGCTGAAGCTGACTAAAGCACCGAGCGGCAGCGGCGATCGTCCGACGCTGCTCGCGGGCGAGCTTCTCGTCGAGGCACCTCACAGTCCGCTCGCGGTCA
>JALZBN010000079.1 GCA_030947365.1 Actinomycetota bacterium | reverse complement strand
CCCCAAAGACATCGTCGACCCCAACAACCCTCGCTCGAAGATGCAGTGGTATTGGCCCGACTCCGTCGATCTCCCCGGCTACAAGCCGGTTGCCCGGGCGCAAGACCCTGCCGCGGTGCGCGAGGCCGCGAACCTCATCGCCACGTCGCGCCGGCCCGTCATTTACGCCGGCGGTGGCATTCTCAAGGCCCGGGCCGCGGAAGCGTTGCGAGAGCTGGCGGAGCTGACCGGCATCCACGTGGTCACCACACTCATGGCTCGGGGAGCCTTTCCCGACTCGCATCCGTTGTGCCTGGGAATGCCGGGCATGCACGGCAACTACACC
The DNA here is from genome assembly GCA_030947365.1 of Actinomycetota bacterium. Lineage (GTDB taxonomy): Bacteria > Actinomycetota > Acidimicrobiia > Acidimicrobiales > AC-14 > JALZBN01. Next base: position 5,807 of record JALZBN010000079.1, on the reverse strand, counting down.
GCGGTCACCGCCATGCAGCGGGCCGACCTGCTCATTGCCTTGGGCTCCCGTTTCGACGACAGGGTCACCGGAAAGGTCGACGCGTTCGCGCCCGACGCCAAGATCATCCACGTCGACATCGACCCGGCCGAGCTGGGCAAGGTCCGGCGCGCCGACGTGGCCATCGCCGGTGACTGCCGGTTCGTCATCGAAGACCTGATCCAGGCCGTGAATGACCTCGTCGGGGGAGGCATGTCCCAGCCAGATCGCGCCCCCTGGAACGACGACATCGACTCTTGGCGGCGCGACTTCCCGCTGCACTACGACCAGGACTGGTCCGACGGCGCGGCCCTCAAGCCCCAGTTCTGTATCGAGATGTTGCGCGACAAGGCACCGGAGGGAACCATCGTCGTCTCCGGCGTCGGCCAGCACCAGATGTGGGCCAGCCAGTTCTGGCACTTCGAGCAGCCCTACACCTGGGTGAACTCGGGCGGCCTCGGCACCATGGGCTTCGCCGTCCCCGCCGCCATCGGCGCCAAGGTCGGCATGCCCGAGCGCACGGTGTGGGCGATCGACGGCGACGGCTGTTTCCAGATGACGGCTCAGGAACTGGTGACGGCGGCGTCGGAGCGCATACCGGTCAAGATCGCGATCCTGAACAACGCCTACCTGGGCATGGTGCGCCAGTGGCAGGAGCTGTTCTACGAGGAGCGCTACAGCGAGGTCTATCTGTCACCTGACCTGCCCGACTACAAGATGTGGGCCGAGGCGATGGGTTGCGTCGGGCTGCGGGTGGAGTCGCCGGAAGAGGTTGAAGCCGCCATCGAGAAGGCGAACTCCATCGACGACCGGCCGGTGGTCATCGACTTCCGGGTCGACTACCGCGAGAAGGTTTACCCGATGGTCGCGGCCGGCACCTCCAACGACCAGATCATCCTCGGTCCCGAGCAGGGCGAGGGAGGACACTGATGAGCACACAGCCCCAGCCCCGTCACCACATCCTCTCCGTCCTGGTCGAGAACAAGGCCGGCGTACTGGCCCGGGTGTCGAGCCTGTTTGCGCGCCGGGGATACAACATCTACTCACTCGCGGTCGCCCCCACCGACGAGGAGCGGTTCAGCCGCATCACCATCGTCGTCGACGTGGAGTCGTCGCCGCTCGAGCAGGTGATAAAGCAGCTCGACAAGCTCATCAACGTGGTCAAGATCGACGAGTTGCACCCGACGAACTCGGTGGAGCGCGAGCTGATGATCGTCACCCTCCGGGCCGACGGTGACACGCGTGGCCAGGTCATCGAGCTCATGCAGGTCTTCAACGGTCGCATCCTCGACGTGGGCCACGACCGGCTCACCGTCGAGCTCGCGGGCCCGCCGTCGAAGCTCGACGACTTCGAAGACCTCATGCGCGGGTACGGAATTGAAGAGCTGCAACGCACGGGCCGGGTCGCCCTGCCTAGGTTGGAGCGCCGGCATCGCTTGCGAGACGTCTCAGCGGCAACCGCCTAAAGGAGAAAGCACATGGCAAACGTGTACTACGAGAAGGATGCCGACGCGAACCTGATCGGAAACCGCAAGGTAGCGGTTATCGGGTATGGCTCGCAGGGTCACGCTCACGCCCTCAACCTGAAGGACTCCGGCGTCGACGTCCGCGTCGGCCTGCGCGAGGGTTCGGGATCGGTGGCCAAGGCGGAAGCGGCTGGGCTCCCGGTGATGTCGATCGCCCAGGCCAGCTCCGAGGCCGACCTGATCATGATCCTGCTGCCCGACACCGAGCAGAAGGCCGTCTACGAGGCCGAGATCGAGCCCAACCTGTCCGACGGCGACGCCCTCTTCTTCGCCCACGGCTTCAACATCCGCTTCGGGCTGATCCGCCCGCCGTCCGGTGTCGATGTCGGGATGGTCGCGCCGAAGGGCCCCGGCCACCTCGTGCGCCGCACCTTCGAGGCCGGCGGTGGTGTGCCCTCGCTCATCGCCGCGTCGCAGGACGCGTCCGGCAAGGCCAAGGCCCTGGCCCTCTCGTACGCCCACGCCATCGGCGCGACACGCGCCGGCGTCCTCGAGACCACCTTCGAGGAGGAGACCGAGACCGACCTCTTCGGTGAGCAGGTCGTGCTGTGCGGCGGCATCACCGAGCTGGTGATGGCCGGCTACGAGACCTTGGTCGACGCCGGCTACCAGCCGGAGTCGGCGTACTTCGAGTGCCTCCACGAGCTCAAGCTCATCGTCGACCTCATGTACGAAAACGGTATTTCGGGCATGCGATTTTCCATTTCCGACACGGCCGAGTACGGCGACTACACCCGCGGCCCTCGCATCATCAACGACGAGACACGCGCCGAGATGCGCCGAATCCTCGACGAGATTCAAGACGGTCGTTTTGCTGAGGAGTGGATCGCCGAGAACAAGGCCGGCCGACCGCGCTTCAATGAGCTGCGACGCAAGGGTGAAGAACATCCGATCGAGAAGGTCGGCGCCGAGCTTCGCTCCCTGATGCCATGGATCTCGGCTGGCAAGGCAAAGCCTCAGGACGTCAGCGGCGGCTGACCGCTACGCTTGCCCATTCGCGGCAAGGGGGATTCAACTATGGCGGTTTTGCTGAGTAGCGGCACACAAGCGCGGTTGACGCGCCGGTTGGCCGGGTTGCTGATCGGCTCCTTGGGCCTAGGCGTGTGGCTGGCATCGCCGGCCTCGGCCGCTGTCGGCGTGAGCCCCGCTCCCGACTTCCCCACGACGGTGACGGTGGGCCAGACCTTTCCGGCTGCCATCAACCTCTCCAATACCTCCACGCCACCTGAGTCGACGCAGCCGGTCACCATCACCGAGATCACTCTCGTGTCGGCTTGCATCGCCGGGGGCCCCGGCTGCACTGGCGGTGTCGATCCAGGCGTTTTCCAGCTCTCTGCGACGGCAACCGGCGCCGCCGGCACCCAATGCGCAGGAACGACGTTCAACATCACCGAGGTGACCTCCGGCGTCTTCAGATTCTCGCCGGTGACAGCAGTCGTCCTCACTGCCGGCGGAACCTGCCGCATCAACTTCACCGCGAAGGCCCTGAAGCCTCCGTCGTCGGATGCCGACCCCGCCAGTCCCGGCATTCAAGGCACCATGATTGTGTCGGCCAAGGCCACCAGCACGAGCGGAGCCGTGGCGATGAGCAACGGCAGCGACCAGGTGACGGTGCTCCGGGGCGTCGTCGCCGATTTTGACGGTGACCTGAAGACCGACTTCTCCGTGTTCCGACCCTCGACGGGCGCCTGGTTGATTCAGCAGAGCGGCGGCGGGGGAAACCTCAGCGTGAACTTCGGTACCTCCGGCGACGTGCCCGTCCCGGGCGACTACAACGGCGACGGTGTCACCGACATTGCCGTGTACCGGCCGTCGACGGGTCAATGGTTCGTGCGCAACGGGGCCACCGTGTCGTGGGGCACGACGGGCGACATCCCGATTCCCGGCGATTACGACGCCAATGGCACGACCGACATCGCTGTCTACCGTCCGTCGACCGGCCAGTGGTTCGTCCGCGGCCTGTTCACCGTCAGCTGGGGGACGGCTGGCGACATTCCCGTGCCGGCCGACTACAACGGCAATGGCACCACTGACCTCGCCGTGTATCGGCCCTCGAACGGCACGTGGTACGTGCGCAATCTCGCGTCCCCCGTTGCCTGGGGCGCCGCCGGTGACATACCTGTCCCCGGCGATTACGACGGCAACGGCGTTGCCGACATCGCCGTGTTCCGACCCTCAACAGGAACCTGGTTCGTTTACAACGGGCCCACTACTGCGTGGGGCACCAATGGCGACATCCCGGTGCCGGGCGACTACGACGGCAACGGCGCGACCGATCTCGCTGTGTACCGCCCCTCGTCGGGAGGCTGGTTCGTGAAGAACCTCGCCTCCGCGACGTGGGGAACATCCGGCGACAAGCCGCTTCCGTTGCCGAGCGCAATCCGAGACGTGTACTTCCCCTGACAGTTCGGGTCTTGGCTGTTTGCTAGGCGGCGCCGACGCAAGCCTTGACCGCGGCCCGGAGCTGCAGGGCCGTGGCGTCGGGGTGGTCGATATTGGCCTGCTTACGGCACTGGATCCGCTTAGCGGCCCGGTCGAGCTTGTTCTGGGCCACGCCGGCCTGCTGCAGGCACGGCTTGGCCAGGTCGAGGAGCTGCGAGCGAGTGGCGTCGGGGTTGTCCTTCTTCGCCTGCTGGACGCAGTCACGCGCCGCCGCGGCCTTGGCCAGCTTGTCGAGCTGAGCCTGCGCCAGGCCCGCCTGCTGGAGGCAGGGCTTCGCCGCGTCGAGCACCTGGGTCGGCGTGGCGTCCTTATTGGCGGCCTTGGCCTGCTTCAGGCAGTCCTGGGCCGCTTTGCGTTTGGCCGCGTTGGGGCCGGCGGCCTTGCCACCGCCAGGGTCAGCCCAAGCCACGGCACCCGCGCCGATTCCGACGATCAGGGCGCCGAGTCCGAGTGCAGCCAGCATCTTCTTCATTGTCAATTCCTCCGGGTCTATTGCCTTTGGTCCTAGGCCTTGGTACCAGAGACTCGCTCACAGTCGTGAGCAGCCCGAGAGGAGAATGTGATGAAACTGTGATGGATGAGACGGTGAGGGTCAGTACAGGGCGGCGACGATGTGGTCGATGGCCATTGTCAACGTGACCACGTCGTCGAGCTCGACGCTGGGATAGACCGCGATCCGCACCTGGTTGCCACCCACGCCCCGGTAGGGCTCGGTGTCCACGATTCCGTTGCGCCTGAGTACGGCGGTGACCTGGGAGGCGTCAACCTTGTCGTCGAAGTCGACAGTGCACACGACGGGGCTCCGGTCGGCGGGGTCCTTGACGAACGGCATGGCGTAGGGCGAGGCCTCGGCCCACTGGTAGACCGCATCCGACGACTTCTGGCAGCGCGCCGCAGCCCATTGCAGGCCACCGTTGCCCAGCATCCACTCGATCTGGTCGGCCATTATGAACAGCGTGGCCAGTGCCGGCGTGTTGTAGGTCTGGTTCTTCCTCGACTGGTCGGCGGCGACGGAGAGGCTGAGCGACCTCGGCGCCCACCGCTCGACTGCAAGTTCCTCACCTCGCTGCAGCGCGCCGGGCGAGCACAACGCTACCCACAGGCCACCCTCGGAGCCGAAGCACTTTTGGGGGGAGAAGTAGTAGGCGTCGAACGCGCCGGGATCGACCCCCATGCCGCCCGCAGCTGACGTGGCATCGACGAGCACGAGCGCGCCATCGTCGGCCCCCTCGGGCCGGGCGACGTCGGCGGCCACGCCGGTGGACGTCTCGTTGTGGATCAGGGCGTAGGCGTCGATGCCCGGCGCGGGCTGGGGGTCGGCCCGGGTGCCCGGCTCGGCCTCGATGACATCGGGCTCGTCGAGATGGGGCACGCTGCGCACACCGGCCGCAAAGGACTTTGAAAACGCGCCGTAGACCAGGTGCTGGCTGCGCTGGCGGATGAGGCTGAAGGTGGCGAGATCCCAGAACGATGCCGCGCCGCCGTTGCCCAGAACGACCTCATAGCCGTCGGGGAGGGCGAACAGCTCGGTGAGGCCGGCGCGTACCCGGCCCACCACCGAGCGTGCGGTCGGTTGCCGGTGACTGGTGCCGAGGTAGTGGGGAGCGACGGCAACGAGCGCCTCCAAGGCATCCTGACGGACCTTCGATGGGCCCGATCCGAACCGGCCGTCGGACGGCAAGAGCTCGGCAGGGAGGCGGATATCGGGAATCTTGGGCGAATCGGGGATTTCGTTCGAGTTGGGAGTCATCACGTGCCACTATCGCACCCATGAACGACACCACGAACCGAGTATCAGCCCGGATTGGCGCGATCGAGGAG
>JALZBN010000078.1 GCA_030947365.1 Actinomycetota bacterium | reverse complement strand
CCGGCAATGCCGAGTGAGCGATCCGGATCTCGCATTGCGCCTCGGCCTCGGCGTCGCAACCTTGACCGTGTGCCGGCCGTAGCCCTCTGAACGTGCGCAGACTTGACCCCGAAGAGATCGCGCAGCGTCAGGTGTCGGGGCGCGCCCGGGCAGAGCGGATGGCCACGGAGCGGGAGCGGACGCCAACAAGCCCTGAGCTCCAGCGGGCGATCGACAGAGCGGAGTCGGCGGCGCGCTTGGTGATCCGTGACGTCGAGCGGACTTGTCGATTGACTTTCTCCGTGCCGACGGAGACGGCCTCACTGACACGTCAGCACGCAACGTCAGCCCTGGGGTGGTGCTGCAAGTGGGCGAGCACGTGGTTGTCGGAAATGAGGACGCCGATCCGGCCGTGGGCCGGGTGGTGTCGATAGGTGAGGACGGCGTCGTGCTCGTGGCGGTTCTCCCTGGTCCGGTCGATAAGTCAACGGCTCTTGGTCTGCTCGCGGAATGGGCAGGGCAAAGGGGCGACGCGCCGGGGCGCGCCGCGCGTAGGCTTTCGAACGCTTGTCGCCGCTGCTCGTTATCGTCGTAGTTGTGGTCGGCCTCGTATTGGTGGGGCTGGGGGTCGGCTACGCCGTCGTATGGCTGGAGCGACGCCATCGGCGTGGTGTTGACCAGGCCGGCACGGTGCGTGCCTTGCAGATGTCGCTGTTCAGCGTCGTGCAGGCGGCCGAGCGCCACCACGACGCGGTTGCACTGAACGGCGATCGGCTGGAGGGGACGACGACGGTTCCTGCCGACGCCGAAGCCGAGGCACGCGCCGCAGCTGCAACGTACCAATCGATGGTGCGCGACCGGCAGCTCAAAGATCTGAGCGGCCAGCTGCTGGAATCGACGAGCCGGCTGCTGTCGACCACCGACGCCGCGAGCGCCAGGCGTCTCCAGGCTGACGTCGAGGTGCTTCAGAATCGCTTCCGGGATCGCACCATCGAGGTGGTGCGAGGACTACGGCGCGGCCGCTGAGCCTCGAAGTTCTTGCTCGGCTCGTCCGCAGAAGTCGGCCAGGTCGTCGAGTTGAGCCATTGACGCCACCGCGCCGAGCCGGGCCAGAGCCTCCACCCGATCGCGGTTGAGCTCGGGCCACGCGCCGGCGCGGATTCGGTAGTGGTCGCGCCGCCCACCCGGCACCGCCACCCGCTCGATGAGCCCCGACGCCGCGAGCAACCGGGCCATCGTGCTCATCGAACCCTTGCTCGCGCCGAGCGCGTCGGCCAGGGAGTCCAAGGTCTCGTAAGCCTCGGCCGACACGAGCAGCCGACCGAGGATCCGTCCCGCCATACGGGGCACTCCAAACGCGCCGAACGCATGGGCCAGCTCTTCGACGAGCTGGGCCTCCGCTCCTTGGCCCTCGCCGGTCATCTGGGCCGCACGCCTCGGCGTCCGAGCACGCGTGGGCGGAAACGGGTGATGGAGCGATCGGAGGACCACTGGGCGTAAGGCGCCATTACCAGCGCGGCCAAGGTGACGAGCACGGCGTCGTAGTTCACCCGCCACCCGGCGAAGTCGCGCCACGCCTGATCACGATCGGGTTTGAGCCGCACGCCGGCCGCGGCCAACCGGTCGTAGGCATCGTCGAACTCTTCCCGAGCGATCGTGATGGGGTCGCCGGGTTGGGGGTCGGGGTCATACGGCACGCCGAAGAAGTCGGCGACGCGGCGTAGCGAGATGTAGCCGGCGCGGATGAGGAGCTCGGCGTCGGGGTCGTGGTCCTCCATGGTGCTCGACGCCAGCGAAGCGGCATCCAAGATCGCGCCGGCTGCGGTCACCCAAGAGTGTTCTGGCACGGGCGAGCGGAAGAAGGCGAGCGCGGGGAACGAGGTATGGGTCTCGCCCAGCTCGACGAACCAGTCCTCCCACCGGTCCCAGAGGCCCGAAAGCCCTCCCAGCCAACTGATGCGGCCGAAGCGTTCGATGATGACCGGCCCCCATGGCGGCGACCCGGCGCGAACTTCGAGGTGGGCGACCCCAGCCTCGCGCCGTGAGAACGCGCCGTAGAGGCTCGGAAGGTAGGTGATGAGCAGGGCGGCCAACGTGAGACCGATGGCGGCCTCAGTGAACGCCAGTACGACCTTGGGAAGATCGACGGGATGGATGAAGCCGAGCGTGAACATTGACGACCCGCTGAGTTCGAAGGCGGCGCGCAACGGGCGGCCGCCGAGGGCCCAGAACATTGCCGTGTAGCCCGCGCCGACGATGACGAGCCATACCAAGGCCAGCAACAGAAGGCTGAGCGGCGCGTACATCGCCATCACCCGGTCGCGGCGCTCGTAGCTCGACGCTCTGAAGAGCCGGACTCGAAAGAGCACTCGCACGACGAGGAAGACCGTGGTGGCGATCTTCGCCGGGATGCCGCGAGGCAGGACGACCGTGCGCACTGCCGAACCCAGCGATGCGAAGACGAGCGCGGCGCCGACGATGAAGACGACTACGTCGACGCTTGTCTGCATTTGTCGCAGCGTACGCGGGCGCGCCGGTGGTTGATGAAACCAATGGCATCGGTTGACCTTCGCTGCCGACCGCCGTCAAGCTGGAACTCGTCATGACAACCGCAGTGATCGTCGACGCCGTTCGTACCGCCATTGCCAAGCGCAATGGGGCCCTCGCCGGCCTGCACCCCGTTGATCTGGCGGCCGAAACCCTGGCAGCTCTCGTCGAGCGAAACGATATTGATCCAGCATCGGTCGACGACGTGATCGTGGGGTGCGTTTGCCAGACCGGGGAGCAGGCGCTCAACGTGGGCCGCAACGCGGCGTTGGCGGCCGGGTTCCCCGAGTCAGTTCCCGGCACGACGATCGACCGCCAGTGCGGGTCGTCGCAACAGGCGCTGCACTTCGCGGCCCAGGGCGTGATGGCCGGCGCGTACGACATCGTGATCGCAGCCGGCGTGGAGTCGATGTCGCGAGTACCGATGGGAACCACTGTCGTCAACGGTCCAGGAAAGCCGTTTGGTCCGCGGATGACGCAGCGATATCAGCCGGCGGGTGGTCTCGTTCCCCAGGGTCTCGCCGCCGAGCTGATCGCTGAGCGATGGAATCTGTCACGTGACCAGCTCGACGCCTACAGCTTGGAGAGCCACCGGCGCGCCGCGGTGGCGGCCGCCGAGGGGCGCTTCGACAACGAAATCGTGCCGGTCGTTGTCAACACCGGCAGTGGCAAGCGGGAGTTCCGCGCCGACGACGGCATCCGCGCCGACACCAGCACCGAGGCACTGGCCCGGCTCCAGTCCTCATTCACGAACGGCGGACGGATCACGGCGGGGAACTCGTGCCAGATCAGCGACGGCGCGGCCGCGGTGCTGGTCATGAGCGAGGAGCGCGCCGTGCGGTTGGGCTTCACCCCGAGAGCGCGTTTCGTGTCCTTTGCCGTTTCGGGTGTCGATCCCATGTTGATGCTGACGGGCGCGGTACCGGCCACAGCGGCGGCCCTCCAGAAGGCGGCGCTCACGCTGGGCGCGATCGATGTCGTCGAGGTCAACGAAGCGTTCGCCGCGGTCGTGCTTGCCTGGGCCCACGACCTCGACGCCGACCTGGGCAGGGTCAACGTCAACGGCGGCGCCATCGCCATCGGCCACCCCCTCGGGGCCTCGGGGGTGCGCATCACCGCCACACTGCTCGGCGAGCTCGAACGCGCCGGTGCCCGCTTCGGTCTACAGACGATGTGCGAGGGTGGCGGTATGGCAAACGCCACGATCATCGAGCGCTTGGGCTGAGCGGGGCGCCCCCATGTTCGGCACGATCTTCAAGGTCGTTGTGGCGGTTGCCGCCTTCGTACTCATCATGCGGGTCGGGATGATGATCTTGAGCAGCCTGGCCCGTCCCAACGTCCCCCCTCCGCCGGGCGAGATGCGGCCGGTCAACCTGCGCTATCGGTGCTCCATCTGCGGTACCGAGGTCAAGATGGTGTCGGCGGCCGAGGAACTACCGGCGGCACCCCGGCACTGCCAGGAGGACATGGATCTGGTCGCGCCTCGGTTCGAATGATTTGTCCCCAGACTGTGGACAAAACTGGGGAAAGAGTCACACCGATGTGATTCTGGGCCCTCCGGCTGGTTGCTAGTGGAGCTTGGTAGCCGTAAGGAATCCCACCGTGATGAGGCCCAGGCCCCCCAGCAGGTAGCCATTGCTCGTGCCGCCGGGCAGCACGTCGACGTAGTTGAGGATGATCATGAGCATGCCCACGAGGAGGGTCGTGAACATGACGATGGGAACCCACAGGGGGCTGACCTTCTGGGATTTGGGCACCGGGGGGGTGTATCGGCCGGTGGCCTTCGGCGTGACCCGCCCCGACGTGGCCGGCGCGCCGCGCTTGGCGCTCTTCGATTTCGGTTTGGCCATCGCCGAACAATAGCTACCGTTGCGAGTATGAGTGCCCGGGTCATCGTCCTCGACAACTACGACTCCTTTGTCTACAACCTGGTGCAGTACCTCGGCGAGCTCGGCGCGAGCCCCACCGTGTACCGCCACGATGAGATCTCCGTCGACGAGCTCGCCGAGCTGGAGCCCGACGGCATCGTCATCTCGCCTGGCCCCGGACGCCCCGACGACGCCGGCATCAGCAACGCGGTGATCGAACGGCTCGGCCGGGCCACGCCCGTGCTCGGCGTCTGCCTCGGCCACCAGTGCATCGGCCAGGTCTTCGGCGGCGACATCGTGCGCGCGCCGGAGATCTTCCATGGCAAGACGTCGCTCGTTCACCACGAGGGCAAAGGCGTGCTGGAGGGACTACCCCAGCCGTTCGAGGCGACCCGCTACCACTCGCTGGTGGTCGCGCCCGAATCGGTGCCCGACATGCTCGAGGTGACGGCGCGCACTGACGACGGCACGGTTATGGCGCTGCGCCATCGGGAGTTCCCCATCGAGGGGGTGCAGTTCCACCCCGAATCGATTTTGACCTCGAACGGCAAGCAGCTGATGAACAACTTCCTCGCTCGGTGCGCCCCGGCCTAAGTCGTTGAAGTGGTCGACGACGGCGGATGCGTGGTCGTGGTGACCGGCAGCGTTGTCGGCGGCGAGGTCGTGGGTGGCGGCCCGGTGGACACGATGAGGGTGACGGTCGATCCCTTGGCTAGCGGCGTGCCCGCGCCGGGCTCGGTGCGAATCACCTGGCCGTTGGCCACGCTGTCGGAACTTGTCGTCTGGGTCGTCGTGTCGAAACCGGCCTGACCGAGGATGTTGGCCGCGGCCGACTGGTCGCGCCCGACGACATTGGGTACCGGCACCTGTTCTCGTCCACTCGACGTCGTGAGGGTGATGGTCGATCCCTTGGGGGCTTGGCCGCCGCCCTTGGGATCTTGGGCGATGACCTGGTCGGCTGGCACCTTGTCGTCGGATTTCTGGTTCACGGTGACCTGGAAGTTCTTGCCCTCCAGCAGATCTCGAGCCGCGTTCACGTCGCGCCCCACCACGTCGGGAACGTCGACCGGTGGCGCGCCGGTGCTCACCTTCAGGGTGACGGTGCTGCCCTTCGAAACCTTGACGGGAGCCTTGGGATCCTGGTCGACCACTTGTCCGGCAGCATTGGTGTCGTCCTGGACCTGCTGAACCTTGGTCTTCAAGCCGGCGTCGGACAGAACCTGGGTGGCGTCGGCCACCCGCTTGCCCCGCACCTCCGGAACGGGCACCTTGGTGGCGCTGCCGATACCGAGTTGGCGGGCCAGCAGGAACAGCAGCCCGGCGAGCAGGAGCAAGGCGACCACGAGGACGACGAAGTAGGTGCTCGTGCGGCGCTTCTCGGGGAGAGGCTCGTCGGCTAGGACCGTCGTCGTGCGCGACATGACACTGGTGCCGTCGACGGCGTCTTGCATTGTGGTGGCGGCCATGACGCCGGTCGCAGCGGCGGCGGGAAGGAGCGGCTCCGCCTGCACCGGCTGACCGTTGCTGAATCGGACGAGGTCGGCGCGCAGGTCGTCGGCCGTCTGGTAGCGGTTGGCCGGGTTCTTGGCCATTGCCTTCAGGACGACGGCCTCGAAGTCGGGGGGGACGTCGGGGTTCAGCTGCGACGGCGGTGGGGGCGTCTCTTTGACATGTTGGTAGGCGATCGCAACCGGCGTGTCGCCGATGAACGGCGGCCGGCCGGTGACCATCTCGTAGAGCACGACGCC
>JALZBN010000077.1 GCA_030947365.1 Actinomycetota bacterium | reverse complement strand
TACGCAAAAGCAGGGCCACGCACCCTCGCCCGAGACCTCAACCGACTTCGAGACGCAGGCCTCATCGTGAAGAGCAAGGGAGGATGGCAGTCGAACGACTCCATCATCAAGGCGTTCCTGCCGCCGATGTAATTCACCGGAACACGCTTCTACGGGAGCGGCGTCGCCGCGCCGAGCTCCGCCAGCCGTCGCTCCAGTAGGCGGCGCTCGGTGTCGTCGTAGACCAAGGCCAGCGCCCGGCGATACGCCTCGGTGGCCTCTCGGGTTCGACCGAGGCGCCGGAGCAGTTCGCCCCGCGTCGAGTGGAAGTAGCGGTAGTCCTGGAGGGCCAGCCGATCGACGATCTTGAGCCCGGCCGCAGGTCCGTGCGCCTCCGAGATCGCGACGGCCCTGCTGAGCTCGACGACCGGTGAGTCGGTGAGTCGGGAGAGCTCACCGTAAAGGGCCGCTATCTGGCGCCAGTCGCGCGGCTCATCGGCATGTAGAGATGCGATCGCGGCTTGCACGACGTAGGCGCCCCGACCGAGGAGGGCGAGAGCGCGGTCGAGCACCGCCCGGCCTTCCGCGATCTGCGCCGTGTCCCACAGAGCGCGGTCTTGGTCTGAGAGCACCACCAGCTCGCCGTCGCGCAAGCGGGCTTCGCGGCGGGCGTCGTGCAGCAGCATCATCGCCAGCAGGCCGTGCGCCTCGGGCTCGTCGGGCATCAGCTCAACCAAGGCCCGCCCGAGCCGGAGGGCCTCGACCGACAACTCGCCGCGAGCGACGTAGCCCTCGTTGAAGATGAGGTAGACGACTGCGAGAACGGCCGAGAGTCGATCGGGTAGCAGGTGGTCGGCGGGCACCCGGAACGGGATACCGGCGGCTTTGATCTTGCGCTTGGCTCGCACCAGTCGCTGCGCCATGGTTGCCTCAGGAACCAGGAAGGCGTTGGCAATCTCGCCGGTCGTCAGGCCTCCGAGGGTGCGCAAGGTGAGCGCGACCTGCGCCTCGGTTGCGAGCGCCGGATGGCAGCAAGTGAAGATGAGTTCGAGTCGGTCGTCTGGAAACGTCGTCGTGTCCATCGAGCCCTCCGGTTCGTGCGGCACCTCGAGCAGGCGGGTCTTCGCCGCCAGCGTGCGGTCGCGGCGAATGCGGTCGATAGCCCGGTTGCGCGCCGTGGTCACCAGCCAGGCACCGGGGTTGGCCGGCGCGCCGTCTCGCGGCCAGCGCGCCGCGGCGATAGCGAACGCCTCCTGAGCGACCTCCTCGGCGAGGTCGAAGTCACCGAGGAAGCCGATCAGGGCGGCAAGCACACGGCCCCATTGATCGCGGAAGGCCTGCTCGAGGATTGCTACCGCTCCACCACGGGACGCACCTCGATGGCGCCGCCCATGCTCGCCGCCGGGATCCGCGCCGCCAACTCGATCGCGGCATCGAGATCGTCGGCCTCGAAGAAGAGGTAGCCCCCGATCGCCTCCTTGATCTCGGCAAACGGGCCGTCGGTTGTCAGCGTCTTGCCATCCTCCACCCGGACTGTGGTCGCCGTCTCGGGCGGCTGCATCTGGACGCCAGGGGTGACACCGGGAGTCTGGTTGATGGCCATGTAGGCGCCGTAGATCGCCTTCTGCTCGTCGTCCGACAGTTTCCCCCACTCGTCCGGCGAGTAGGGCGTCGGGGTGGTGCCCTGGTGGATCAACAGCAGGTACTTCATCGTTGCCTCCTTGGGAATGGTCGCGTATGAGACGAACGGAGGGTGCCGAAATCGACAGGAGAAGCACGCGGACGTCGGCGCGCCGTGACCAGCTAGGCGCCCAGCTCCTCACCCAAGGACAACCAGCGCTCCTCGGCGTGGGCCAGATGCGACTCCGCTTCGGCCAGCGCGTTGGCAACCTGCGCGAGCGCGCCGGCGTGCGACGCGCCGGCGGCCAGCTCGTCGGCCAACCGGTCCCTTGCTGTCGCGGCGTCGGCCATGTCTCGCTCGGCTTGTGCCAACAGGCGGCGCACGGTGCTGGGTGACCGCAACTTGGTCGCCGTGCCCTCGGGGCGCGTGGTCAACGGCGCTGCCGGTGCCGCTGCTACGCCGACAGACGCGCCGGGCGCCGGCGCGCGCCGCGACGCCGCGTATCCGGCATAGCCACCCCGGGCGATCACGGCCCGACCCCGGCCGTCGAGCACCAAGACGTCGTCAACTGTGCGCTCCAGAAACGCCCGGTCGTGGCTGACCACAACCACCGCGCCGGGCCACGCGTCGAGATGATCCTCCAGCGCCCGCAATGTGTCGAGGTCGAGATCGTTGGTGGGCTCGTCGAGCAGGAGCACATTCGGCAGTTCGGCCAGCACGAGCAGCAGTTGAAGGCGCCGCTGCTCGCCCCCCGACAGCGTTCCGATCGGCGCGCGTTGGGCGTCGGTATCGAACCAGAACCGCTCCATGAGCCGGGCCTGTTCCCAGTTCGGCTGGGCCTGGTTGCCAGCCACGGCCTCGCGAACGCGCTGGGCCGGATTGAGATCTCGGCCGATCTGGTCGTAGTAGCCGAGGCGCACGGTCGGCCCGGTCGCCACCGCGCCGAACGACGGTTGCAACCGGCCAGCCATGACGTCGAGCAAGGTTGACTTGCCGGTACCGTTGGGCCCCACCAGGCCCAACCGGTCGCCCGGTCCGATGTCGAGATCGAGTCGTTCGAACAGCGGCGGCTGTTCGCCGAAGCGGTGGCCGGCACCGCGAAGCTCGATCACCTTGTTGCCCAGCCGCGGCGTCGTCCCCCACTGGCCGCCCCCACTCAGCTCCAGGTCGCCAGGACGGTCGGGTGCCGGGCCACGGCCTTCGACGATGGCGGTCGCGCTGGCGATGCGGGCTTTGGACTTGCGGGTGCGCGCCGGCGCGCCGCGGCGAAGCCAGGCCAGCTCGGATCGGGCCAGATTGCGCCGCACCGACTCGGCGCTGGCCTCCTGGTCGGCGCGCTCGGCGGCCGCCGCCAGGTAGCTCGCGTAGCCCCCGTCGTGGAGGTAGCCCCGACCACGGTCGAGCTCAAGGATCCGGGTCGTCACCCGGTCGAGCACATGGCGGTCGTGAGTGACCACCACCAGGCCACCACGGAACCGGGCCAAGCGGTCCTCGAGCCAGGCGATGGCATCCAGGTCGAGGTGGTTTGTCGGCTCGTCGAGGATGAGGAGGTCGACCTCGTCGACGAGCACGCGGGCGAGCGCAACCCGCTTCGCCTGGCCCCCCGACAACGTGGCGACGTCGGCCTCGGCCATCGCGCCCATGCCCAGCCGTTCGAGGATGGCCGCGGCCTCCCAGTGCTGGCCCACCGCGGCGCGGACGGTGCCCGGCGGTAGGTCGGGTCGCTGGGACAAGAAGCCGACGCGCACGGCCCTGCCGGCGCGCGCCGTGCCCGTCTCCGGCGCGTCCACGCCGGCCAACACTCGGAGCAGGGTGCTCTTGCCCGTGCCATTGCGCCCGACCACTCCCAGCCGGTCGCCGGCGCGCACGGTGAGCGAAAGATCCTCGAACAGCGGCCGGTCGGGTCGGCGCGCCCCGGCGCGCGTGAGGTCGACCAGGATCACGGCGGCCATCAGGTGCGATCGCCCGCGGTGAATACCTTGGCCACGAACGGCGACGTCATGGCCGCCAGAAGCGCGCCGTAGTTGAGCTGGAACCGCAACTCAGAGCCCACCGGCGGCAATGCCGATCCGGCGTCGACAATGAGGTGGTCGCTGCTCGCACCGACGATCTCGATCCCGGCCGGGCCGTGAATCCCCGCGGGATCGGCGTCTTGGCGCCCGAGGGCGACGATGGCGCGGGCCGTGCTACCGCGGTCAGGATCGCGTGAGCGTGGGCCGAAGGCGGTTTCGCGGATCTCGCCCCACGCTTGTGTCGGCTTGATCTTCGACTCGATGACTTCGCCCACCAGGGTGAAGGCGTCAGTGTGCAACCCGTCGATCGGGCTGCGCCCCAACGGCTCGCGCCCAAGCAGGATCGACTCACCCAGACGGAGGTTGTTGACCCGTCCCGTGTCGGCGCGCCCAAGGGCCCAATCGATGCTGGCCGAGTTGCCACCGGAGACGACGGCGAGCTTGAGGTCGAAGGTCGCCTCCAACGAGTTTGCCAGCGCGGACAGCTCGCCCATGTTGGTGTCGTCGGGCGAGATCCCGCTCTGACAGGCGAGGTTGGTGCCGATGCCTCCGAGTTCGAGGTTCGGGAGCCGAAGTGTCGCTTCCACCATGGCGTCCAGATCGCCAGGGAGGAGGCCCTCGCGGAGGTCGCCGAGCTCGACCATCAGCACGATCGTGTGGATCACGCCGATGGTCTTGGCCCATTGCGACAGCCGCTCGATCACCGCCAGTTCGGTGTTGAGACTCACGTCGGCGCGTTCGACGACTCGATGCGTCTGGCTGATCATCGGGGATCGGATCAGCACCATCGGCGCCGTAATGCCGGCGCGCCGCATCAGCTCGATGTTCTCGATTCGCGACTCACCGATCGCTGTAACTCCGGCGCGCAGAAGCTCGCGCGCGACTGCGGGCGAACCCAGGGTTGCCTTGGTCACGCCGGTGACCGAGATGCCACGCGCCGCCAACCGATCGACGAGCGTGCGCGCGTTGTGGTGGATCCGATCGAGACGGATCTCCAGCCGGGGCGCGGTCACGTCAGAGTGGAGACGAGGTTCCCTTCAAGCTCGGGAAACGCCAACAGCACCATCTCCACCAACCGCGCCGGCGATCGCGTCAGCGGGTCGGTGGCGGGGATGCCCAGGTCAGACTCGTAGAGGGTGATGGCCGCGCTCACCTCTGCGTCAGTCATGTTCTCGTGGTTGATGGCAATGCCGATGATCGTCGTGTCCGCAAACGCCTGGATCAGGTTGATCTCAGCCGCGGGGGTCGGCACCGGAATAGACGGGAAGTCGCCGAGCATCCCGCGCGCCGGCGCGTGCTGCAGGATGACCGCATGGGGCCGAGCCCCGCGCAAGATGAAGCTCGAGGTCAAGTAGGCAGGATGGCTCAGCGCGCCCTGTCCCTCGATGACGATCACGTCCGGGTGCTCCCCCTCAAACGCTTCGACCACAGTCGATTCCATCTCGCCGGAGCAGAACTGCGACGGGATTGCGTCGAGGGCCACACCGTAACGGGCGCCCTGGATGAGACCGGTTTGGCCGGTGCCGACGAGCACCGACTTGATGCCTCGCTGGTTGAGCGCGGCGGTGAGGATGGTGGCGGTCGTGCGCTTGCCGATGGCGCCATCGGTGCCGAGCACGGCGATCCGGGGACAGGTCACCTCGTCGATGCGACCGCTGAACATGCGCAGGTCTTTCTTGTCGCGCGGGCGCCGCACGTCGAAGATCGTCACGCCATGCTCGGCGCCCGCGGCCGCGAACTCCGGGTCGTCGTTCAAGAACTCGTGAAGACCGTTCACGATGTCCATCCCCTGGCCGATGGCCGCGAGCACCACCTGACGCTCCGCCGCCGAGAGCATGCCGCTCAACGGCGCCATCCCGAAGATGAACACATCGGGCACGCGACCGGCGGCGGTTATGGTCTCGGCCAGGTCGGCGCAGATCGGGATCGCGTTCGGCTTGCCGCCGAGAACCTCACCCGCGTCGAGGCCTGATTGGTCGCTGTCGATGACAGCGACGATCTCGTATCTCTCGGAATAGCGGACCAAGCCGTTGGCTGTCTTGCCATCGGGGCGGCCGAAGTTGCCTTCGCAATAGACGACCGCGGTCGCCCGGCGCGGCTCCTGATGCGGTTCTGGATACATGTCGCTCCTCGAGACGAACTCAGAGGAGGCGACGGAATGGTCCCGGCCGATCGTGGGCCGATGTCACGCAGGGGTCCCCGCTAAGTGCTGACCTCCGACGATACCGCGTGGCGGGCCTTCGTCTCCGCCGGGACGTGACGCGTGGCGCGGGGACGACCGTCGCTGCCCCCTAGGAGGTCATCGCCTGTGCCGCTGTCTCGCACACTGACGAGCCGTCTCAGCGGGAGACCCAGCTGCTTGCCAACCCATCCCCGAGCCACTCGCTCACCGGCCGCGAGCCGGGATGGATCGACGTCAGGTAGATAGAGCGAGCGAACGCACATGACACCGACCGACGGACTCGTGATGTGGCAACGGAACCGTCTCCGTTCGTCTTTCAATAGCCGAAGACTGTGCCGACCGAGTAGC
>JALZBN010000354.1 GCA_030947365.1 Actinomycetota bacterium | reverse complement strand
GGTTTGGGTCGGGGCGGAATGGGCCGCGACCTCGCCCTGGAGACGCTCCCGCAGCGCGTGGCGCTCTTCGTCGGTCATCACCGTGAGATCGACGTCGACGGCGACGACACCAGCGAGGGCTTCAACCGCCGAGGTGACGCGATCGGTGATTTCGGCGCGCAGAGGACAGCCGGCGATGGTGAGCGCGACGGTTACGGCGACCGAGCTGCCATCGACGCGAACGGCGCGGACCATGTCGAGGTCGACGATGCTGCGGTGCAGCTCGGGATCCTGTACCGGCCTGAGGGCCTCGAGAACCTCGGCTTCTGTCGGCAATCTTGTCTCCTGGCAGGCCGTAGCCTGAGCGGCAACGCATTTCTCCTATGGGCATAGGTACAATACAGGCGATGGACGAAACGCCACTCACGGCGGACGAGTTCTCGGCGGCGGTCAGCGCCGTCACGTCGGCCTTCGGCGATCCCACCCGGCGCGAGATCTACGTCTTCGCCCGGGGGTCTATCCGGGGGGTGACGGCGGCCGAGGTCGCGGAGCGTTTCGATCTCCATCCCAACGTTGCCCGCCACCACCTCGACAAGCTTGCGGCCGGCGGCTACGTGGGCGTGCATGTGGAGCGGGTCGAGCATCCCGGTGCCGGCCGACCGTCGAAGCGCTATCGCACGAGCGACAAGGAGATGGGTCTCGAGTTTCCCGCCCGGCGCGACGATCTGCTGATAACGCTGCTAGGCCGAGCCCTTGCGCTCGTGCCGCCGGATCACCTTGAGGCGATGGCCGAAGATGTCGGCTACGAGTACGGGCAATCGCTGGCGGCTTCGATGGCACCGGCCGAGGGTCACCGCTCGTTGCAGGCGGCTCTGCATGCCGTAGCCGACGCCTTCACGGCCCACGGCTTCGTCGCCCACGCCGAGTCGCGCGGCGGCCGCTTGGCCATCATTTCCGAGCAGTGCCCGTTCGGCACCGCCGCGGTGCAGTATCCGGTGCTCTGCGCCGTCGACCGGGGCATCGTCAAGGGGATGTTGTCGAGCCTCTACGGCGAGACGCTCCCGGAGACACTGGCGTCGCGGCCGCAGGGCGACGCGGCCTGCGCCACCGTCGTTTGAATGTCTCCGATGCACTGAGCTCCCCCGAATCACTGAGCTCCCCCGAATCACTGAGCTCCCGCCATTACCTCGATCACGCTTCGACCTCGCCGGCGCGGCCCGAGGCCGTCGAGGCCATGCTCCCGTGGCTGTCAGGGGCCGCCGATCCTGGGCGGGTGCACACTGAGGGCCGAATTGCCCGCGCCGCCGTGGAGACGGCCCGCGAACAGGTCGCGGCGCTGGTCGGGTGCCGGCCCCGGGAGGTCGTGTTCACGAGCGGCGCGACCGAGTCGGTCACGGCAGCAGTCTGGGGGGCGACCGAACGAGGCAGCCACATCGTGTCGAGTCCAGTCGAGCACTCCGCCGTGCGGGAAGCGTCGGCCCGATGGGAGGTCACCGAGGTTGGCGTCGATCACCTTGGCCGAGTCGATCCCACCGAGGTCGCCGCCGCCGTGCGGCCCGGCGCGACAGCGCTGGTCCACATCCAGCTCGGCAACCACGAGGTGGCGACAATGCAGCCGGCAGCCGACGTGGTCGTCGAGTGCCACGCGTCGGGAGTGCTCGTGCACGTCGACGGCGCGGCTGCGGTCGGCCATGTACCCGTCGACTTTGGCGTCTTGGGGGCCGACCTGTTGTCGGTGAGCGCCCACAAGTTCGGTGGCCCCCAAGGCACCGGCGCGCTCATTGTGCGGCGAGGCCTGCGGTTGCGGCCGTTGTTTGTCGGCGGCGCGCAGGAGCGGTCGCGGCGCGCCGGCATGGAGAACGTCGCCGGAATCGTCGGGTTCGGGGCCGCGGCCGCCGCGGTGGATGTCGCCAGGGAGTCGGGGCGCGCCCGCACGCAGACCGACCGGGCGCTGGCCGGCGCGCTGGCGGTCGAGGGCGTGGTCGCCTACGGCGATGTCGAACACCGGTTGCCGCACATCATCTGCATCGGTGTCGGTGGTGTCGAAGCCGAAGCGGTTTTGCTCGGGCTCGACCAGGCCGGCGTCGCGGCC
>JALZBN010000009.1 GCA_030947365.1 Actinomycetota bacterium | reverse complement strand
GCGTGACATCGTTCGCCGGCCTGGCGTCTTCGGGCAAGCTCGCCGTCGTCCGTCAGCGCTTGGCCGCCAAGCGGTGACGTTGCTCCTCGAGGGCGCGTCTGACCTCCGCGATGAGCGGCTGGCGCCCGTGAGCGGAAGCGAGCCGGTAACGCCACCCTCTCCGCGGCGCGCCGTATGGATGATCGCCGTCTGGTTGGTCGTCCTCGTGCTTGGCAGCGGGCTGGTTGTGTACGGGTTCGGCCCCCTGTTCCAGCAGCGCCAGCAGCACCGCCTGCTAGGTGGCTATCGCTTGGCCGTCTCCCGAGCGTCGAACGAGTCGTCGGGCCTGTTCGGTGTCGAAGTGCCGACGAAGGCACCAGAGCCTGGTTCCGCAGTTGGGATTCTCGAGGTCGGCCGGCTGTCGATACAGCAGGTCGTCGTTGAGGGCGTCGGGTCGTCGCAAACCCGAGCGGGCCCGGGCCACGTTCCCGGAACGGCCGGACCGGGACAGCCCGGTAACAGCGTGATCGTCGGCCGGGCCCACGCCTTCGGCCAGCCGTTCGGCGAAATCGCCAAAATGCGCAGGGGCAATGAGGTGCTCGTCACGACGACCCAAGGCCAGTCCGTTTACGTGGTCGATTCCGTCCGCCATGTAACCATGAGCTCGGCCCACAGAATGGACGAGATCTACGGCCCGTCGAAGGACGACCGGCTGACTCTCATCACCTCTTCGAGCGCGGTCCCGTGGAACAGCGACGCCGCGGTGGTCGTTGTCGCCAAGATGCAGACGGTGCCCTTCGCCCAGACTCCTCAGGGTGGTCGCACGTCGGCCCAAACCGGCCTTGGTGGCGACAGCGGCGCGGTCGCATCCGTCCTGCTGGCGCTCGGACTCTACGCCGGCATCATGGCGGGCGGCGTCTACATCTACCGCCGCTTCAGCCTGACGTCGGCTTACGTGCTGACCATCGCCCCCGCTGCCGCGGCGACAGTCATCGCCGCGGAGACGCTCAGCCGTCTCCTCCCGGCGTGGATGTAGCTGGCCCACACGGACGCGCCGAGCACGAGCAACGGGAAGGCGCACAAAGACGATGCCTGCCCTTAATGCAACAGACTTGTTGACATAACCGCTCGTTCACCCCCGGTCGGTACGTTCGCAGGCATGAGGCCTTCAGACCCGGCCGGACGGCGCGCCGCCTTCTTTGATCTGGACAAGACCCTGATCCCCGGGTCGAGCTTGTTCCTTCTCGCTCGGGGCTTACGCCAGCGCGACTTCTACGGCGCGAACGAGATGGTCCGGTTTGGCTTGCAGCAGCTGGCATTCCGCCTCGGCGGATCAGAACGTCAGGCCGGCATGCAGACATCTCGGGAGGCGGTGCTGGAATTCGTGCAGGGTCGGTCACGGCACGACGTGCGCGCTGTGGCGACAGAGATCTCCGAGGAGCTCATCGTCCCCCGTATGTATCGCGACATGACCGACAGGATCGACGAGCACCGGCGCGCCGGAGACCTCACGTTCATCGCCACTGCCGCGCCGGCGGAGCTGGCCGAGATCCTCGCCGAACGGCTCGGGATGAGCGGCGGGCTCGGTACCCACGCCGAGGTCGACGCCGACGAGCTCTACAACGGTCGGCTGTCGGGCGCGGTGTTGCACGGCCCCGCCAAAGCCGACGCCGTTCTGGCTCACGCCGTCGGCTCGGGTATCGACCTCGCTGCATCAGTGGCCTACTCCGACTCCATCAACGATTTACCGATGCTCGAGCTCGTCGGGAGCGCCCAGGTAGTCAATCCCGATCGCAAGCTTCGGCGCGTGGCGACGGAGCGGGGATGGCCCGTGCACGAGCTGCGCGCCGGGCGTCGCCGTGCCCGCCCTCCACTCTGCGACCGAATGAGCGAGCTGGGTCTTCCGCCCGACGTTGCGCCCCCCGGCCCGCACCGGGCTTCGTTCACCGTGGCCGATCCCGAGCGCCTGATCGGCGAGTTGGAAGCGACCGGTCGTTTCCACCGCGACAGCCGCCTCGGCGCGATGTTCCACCCGGGCAAGGTGTCGTTGCGCGAGGTCTCGCCGACCGAGAGCCTGCACATCACGATCGGCCCTGACAAGCGGGCGTCTGCTCACGTCGATCGTCACTCGCCGCTGCGCAGTACCCGGCGCGGCCGGTATCGCTATTCGCCGGCGCGGGTGGCGATGCACAACCTTTCGGGAGCGAGCGCAAACCTGGTTCGGCTCCTCGGCCGGCCTACGGCTCGACGAGCTCGGCGAGCAGCACGCGGACCCGGCCGTCGATCTGGTCGCGGATAGCCCGGACCGTCTCCACGCCTTGGCCGGCGGGGTCGGCGAGCGTCCAGTCCTCGTAGCGCTTGCCCGGGTAGACCGGGCAGGCGTCGCCACAGCCCATGGTGACCACGACATCGGCGGACCTCACCGCGTCGTCGGTCATCGGCTTCGGAAACTCTTTGGCAATGTCGATGCCGACCTCGGCCATCGCCTTGACGACGGCAGGATTGATCTCGCTCGCTGGCGCGCTCCCGCCAGAGCGTACGGTCACCCGGCCCTGCGCATGATGATCGAGCAGGGCTGCAGCCATCTGCGACCGCCCGGCGTTGTGGACGCAAACAAACAGAACCTCCGGCGCGTCGGTCATTCGGGCTCCTTGAAGATCACTTGCGGGGCGACCTTTTCGATGTCGGGATAGAGGGCACGGATTGTGACGAGCGCCAGGCCCGCGCCGAGTAGTTGCGCAGCCACGAACGCCGGCACGGACGTAGCGTCGATACCCGCAAATGTGTTCGACAGAGTTCGGGCGATGGTGACGGCGGGGTTTGCGAAGCTGGTGGATGACGTGAAGAAGTAGGCCGCGCCGATGTACGCGCCGACGGCAAATGGTGCGGCCGCCGACCGACCAGAACGCACGACGCCGAAGATGACAAGCAGGAGTCCGAAGGTGGCAACGGCTTCGCTGAACCACAGCCCGCTGCCGCTACGGGCCTTTGTCGAGAACTCGATCAGCGGCAACGAGAACATGGCGTTGGCCACCACCGCGCCGATAGCGCCTCCAACCACTTGGGCGGCGACATAGGCGCCCGCCTCCCGACTGGTCATTCCGCCGAAGGCCCTGTCCGCCAACGTCACAACTGGGTTCAGGTGCGCGCCGGAGACAGGGCCAAGAGCGAGGATGATCGCTACCAACGCAGCCGCCGTTGCGGCCGCGTTCTCGAACAGTTGCAAACCGGTGTCTCCCGGCGACAGGCGGGCCGCCGCGATCCCCGATCCGATGACAGCCGTGACGAGCAGCGCGGTGCCGAGGGCCTCGGCCACGGCGCGCCGGGCCAGCTGCACACGTGACATTGGGTTCCTCCGAGCGATAGATTGACTGTCATCGATGAGTGTAACAACATATTGATAGGTGTCAATGAGTAGAACCAAGAAGCTGTCGACGCTGGAAGAGTGTTGCCCGGCGGTGCTGTCGTCGCCCCTCGACGAACCGCGCGCCCAGCAGCTGGCGGACGCCTTCGGCGTGCTCGCCGATCCCGTCCGCTTACGGCTTCTCAGCCTTCTCGCTTCGGCCGAAGCCGGGGAGGTGTGCGTCTGCGAGTTGGTCGAGCCCGTCGGTCGGTCGCAGCCGACGGTGTCACACCACCTCAAGATCCTCGTCGACGCCGGCATGATCACCGGTGAGAAGCGGGGACGCTGGGTCTGGTATCGAGCGGTCCCGGCGCGCCTGGCCGAGCTCCGCGCCGTCCTGGCGTGAGCGAGGGCATCGGCTCCGCGTGAGGTTTGCGGCTGCGCCCTCCACTACCGACGCCTCCGCCGCGATCCTCTCCGGGCGCGGGAGTTACGGCCTGGGAACGTCGTACTTGTAGCCAAGGCCCCGGATCGTGATGATGCGCGCCGGGTGCGCGGGGTCGGCCTCGACCTTGGCCCGGAGCCGCTTCACGTGCACGTCGAGCGTCTTGGTGTCACCGACGTAATCGAGACCCCAGACCCGGTCGATCAAAGTGTCACGGGTGAGCACTCGGCCCGCGTTCTCCAGCAACAGCTGGAGTAGCTCGAACTCCTTCAGCGGTAGCTCGATTCGCTCGCCGCGCACCGAGACCTCGTGGCGTTCAGGGTCGAGGCGCACGTCGCCAACCTCGAGCAGGTCGGTACTCATCGGAACGAGCGGGCCCGGCGCGCGACGCAACGCAGCCCGCAACCGGGCGACCAGCTCGCGCAGCCGGTAGGGCTTCGATACGTAGTCGTCCGCGCCGACTTCCAGTCCGACGACGGTGTCGATCTCCGAGGTCTTGGCCGACACCATGATGATCGGAACCCGCGAGCGCGAACGGATGTCGCGGCACACGTCGATACCCGAGATCCGCGGCAGCATCACGTCGAGGAGCACGACGTCGGGTTGGGAGGCGTCGAAGAGCACGAGGGCCTCGGCGCCGTCACGCGCCACGTTTACGCGAAAGCCCTCCTTCTTCAGCCCGATAGTCAGCGCCTCGACAAAGGATTCCTCGTCCTCGACAACCAGCACCATCGGCGAAGGCTGGGCCGTCAAATCATTCTCCTGTCGCTGGCGTGTCGGATGGAACGGTCACGGCCGAGCCAACGGTGGCGGCGTCGGGACGAGGACTCCCGGGTGCCAGGGGCAGCCGCAGGGCGAACCGCGAGCCTTCGCCCTCGCGTGAATCGACTGTCACCTCTCCACCGTGGTTCGCCACCACATGGCGGACGATGGCAAGTCCGAGACCGGTGCCTCCGGTGTCACGGGCTCGGGCCCGGTCGACCCTATAGAAGCGTTCGAAGATGCGCTGGAGATCTCGGGCCGGGATGCCGATGCCCCTGTCGATCACCTGCACATCGACCCAGTCGCCGTCGGCACTCGCGCCGAGGTCGATCTCCGACCCGTCGTCGGAGTACTTCACCGCGTTCTCGAGCAGGTTGAACAACGCCGACACGAGTTGGCGCCGGTCGCCGAGCACTGCCACTTGGCGCG
The DNA here is from genome assembly GCA_030947365.1 of Actinomycetota bacterium. Taxonomy (GTDB): domain Bacteria; phylum Actinomycetota; class Acidimicrobiia; order Acidimicrobiales; family AC-14; genus JALZBN01. Next base: position 9,787 of record JALZBN010000009.1, on the reverse strand, counting down.
GTATCTCACCCACGCTCACGGAGATCGATCGTTGCTCGGCGGCGGGACGGATGCGCTCCGCCGCCTGGGCGACGATGAGGTCGACCGAGACGGGATCGCGCGCCGGAGCCTCCTCCGACTCGATGCGGCTCAGGTCGAGCAGGTCGTCGACGACGCGCGCCACCCGCTGCGACTCGACGTGCAGGCGCCGGGCCAAGCGGCTGACCACGTCGGCGTCGGCCTCGCCCGCGACCGTTTCGGCCAATAGCGCCAATGCCCCGACAGGCGTCTTCAGCTCGTGGCTGATGTTGGCCACGAAATCGCGCCGGACGGCCTCGAGCCGCCGCCGCTCGGAGACGTCTTCGATGACGGCCACCGCGCCGACGTTGCGGGACCCATCGTCGAGCGGCTCAGCCAAGATGGTCAGGGTGCGCCGGGGTGGCCCATAGAGCTCGAGCGTCTGGCTCTCCGCTCGACCCTGGGCCGCGGCTTGGAGGTGCTGCACTACCGCGTCGCGCGCCAATGCCTCGGTGGGGCCGTCGCCGAGGATCCTGAGCGCTTGATCGTTGTGGAACACGACCTCGCCCTGATCGTCGCAGACGACCACGCCCTGCGACACCGTGCCAAACGCCTGCTCCAGCCGGCTGCGACCTACCCGGGCCTCCGCCAACTCGGTGGTCACGGCGTCGGCGGCGCGCTCGAGTCGAGACAGGCTCGCTTCGGTGCCGCCCTTTGCCGTCAGCGCATCGCTGCTGTCGCCCAAGCGGGCGGCGAGAGTTGCTAGCCGGCGCGTCAGTGCTCGGCGTCTGATCAGCATGTCATCACAACCCTAGGTGACTCTCTGGTCCGGCTAGCTGATCTCGGCGGCGAGGGAGTGGGGGTCGCCCGTGAGCATGTAGACGACGCGGTCGCCGACGGCGACGGCGTGATCGGCGATGCGCTCGAGGTGGCGCCCGGCGAGCAGCGCGTGGAAAACGAGACCGCTCGCTTCTGGCCCGTGCTGGTCGAGGAGGTGGGCCGACAACCGGCGGAACGTGGTGTCGAGGGTGTCGTCGCGTCGTTCCAGTTGGGCGGCCAGTAGGAGGTCTTCGTCGCGCCAGGCCCGGCGCGCGTCGTCGAGGAGATCGAGGGCGCTGTCGGCCATCTTCCTGAGGAACGAGAGCGAGACGGGCTCGCGTTCCCATGGCACGAGGGCGAGCTTGGCAACAGAGACGGCCAAGTCGCCGGTGCGCTCGTAGTCGGCCATCACGCGAAGGGCGGAAACGAGGAAGCGCAGATCGACGGCGACCGGCGCTTGGCGGGCAATGAGCGAATAGGCCCGTTCTTCGAGGGCGACGAAGAGGGAGTCGAGTTCGTCGTCACCTGAGACGACCACGGCGGCCTTGATTGGGTCGCCGTCGATGAGGGCGTCGGCCGCGGCGCGCACCGCATCCTCGGCCATCGAACCGAGCCAGTCGACGTCGGCGCGCAGCGTGCCGATCGCCTCATGGAACTGAACCCTCGCGGTCATCCGAAGCGCCCGGTGATGTAGTCCTCGGTGCGCTGGTCGTCGGGCTTGGTGAAGATCTTCGACGTGGGGCCGATCTCCACCATTCGGCCGGGCTCGCCCGACGCCTCGATGTTGAAGAACGCTGTCGTGTCGCTCACCCGTGCCGCCTGTTGCATGTTGTGGGTGACGATGACGATCGTGTACGTGTCCTTCAGCTCAGCGATGAGATCTTCGATCTTGAGGGTGGACATGGGGTCGAGCGCCGAGCAGGGCTCGTCCATCAGTAAGACCTCGGGTTGCACCGCGATGGCCCGGGCGATGCACAGCCGCTGTTGCTGACCACCCGAGAGCGCGCCGCCGGCACGGTCGAGGCGATCCTTCACCTCGTCCCACAAGCCGGCCATCTGCAGCGACCGCTCGACGCACTCCGACAGGCGGCCCTTGTCGCGCTCGCCGTTGAGCTTCAGTCCGGCGGCGACGTTGTCGCGTACGGACATTGCCGGGAAGGGGTTCGGGCGCTGAAAGACCATGCCGATCGATCGCCGCACGGTCACAGGATCGACATCAGGCGCGTAGATGTCCTCGCCGTCGAGGAGCACCTTTCCTGTCGCTCGCGCGCCGGGCACGATCTCGTGAAGCCGGTTGAGCGTGCGGATGAACGTCGACTTCCCACACCCGGACGGCCCGATGAGCGCGGTCACCTGCTTGGGCTCGAGGGTGATGGAGACGCCGTCGATCGCTTTGAACGAGCGGTACCACGCGCTGACGTCGATGGCTTCGAGACGCTTCATGCCGGCTGACTCCTGCGGGTGACGAATCGGGCGGCCGCGGTCAGCACGAGCACGATCACGATGAGTGTGAGCGCGCCGGCCCAGGCTCGATCGACGGCGGTGTCGAAGGCCGACGAGGCCTGGTTGAAGACGAACAGCGGCAGCGCCGACTGCGCGCCGTGGAACGGGTTGACGTTGATCGAGTCGAACCCGAACTCGGTGAGCAGCAGCGGCGCGGTCTCGCCGGTGACCCTCGCCACGGCCAGCATCACGCCGGTTGTGATTCCTGCCGACGCCGTGGGCAGCACGACTCGCAGGATCGTGCGCCAACGCGACACGCCGAGCGCATACGACGCTTCGCGCAACGTGGAGGGCACCAGCTTGATCATCTCCTCTGAGGACCGCACGACGATCGGCAGCATCAGGATCGAAAGCGCCATCGCCGCGGCCAAGCCCGAGAACCCCTGGTGGAGGCCGAGTACCCAGAAGGCGTAGATGAACAAGCCGGCGACGATCGACGGAATGCCCACCATCAGATCGACGAGGAGCCGCACCGTTGTCGCCAGCCGCCCTTTGCCGAACTCGGTGAGATAGATGGCGACGAGAAGACCCGCGGGCACCGACATCAAGCTTGCCAGGAGCACCTGCTCGAGGGTGCCGAGGATGGCGTGATACGCGCCGCCGTTGGTGTCTCGGGGACCCACCCCGTTCATCGAGTGGGTGAAGAAGCCGAGGCTCAACGCGCCGACTCCGCGCGCCGCGGTGTAGACGAGGATCGACCCGAGGGCCAGAAGGCAGATGGCCACTGCCGTGACAACCAGGAGTCCGGCGAGCCGGTCTACGACGGCGCGCCGGCCCTCGATCTGGCGCGCCGCGCCGAGGTATCCCGCCGCGCCCAGGAGGTAGGCGACCAGCAGGAAGTCGGCGCGTCCCTGCAGCGGGGTGACTGCAAAGAGCAGGGCAGCAATGGCGATGCCGGCACCTGCGGACAGCGCGGCCCGCACCCGGGTGAGCCGGCCACGACGGAATGTGGCGATCCCGCTGGGAGCGGTCGGCTGCGGCGGAGTCTCGACGTCGAGAGTCATGCCAACCCGCTAGCTGCCGGACCGGTGCGGCGGAGCACCCGGCGCGCCGCGATGCTGGCGATAAGGGTGAGGGCGAAGAGCACGAGCCCGCTGGCAACCAGCCCGCTGCGCATGAGCGGGCCCGCTTCACCAAACTTGGTTGCGATGTTGGCGGCGATCGTGTTTCCGCCCGGCTTCAGCACCTGCACGTTGATGTCGAACGTCGCGGCAAGAACGAGGGCGATGGCGATCGTCTCGCCGAGCGCTCGTCCCAGACCGAGCACGACCGAGCCGACCACGCCGGGGCGGCTGGCGGGCAGCACCGCCGTGCGGATCATCTCCCACTTGGTGGCGCCGAGGGCCAGCGCCGCCTCGCGTGTGTCGCGCGGTACTTGGCGGAAGATCTCCCTCGACACCGCGGCCACGATCGGCAACACCATCAAAGCCAGCACGACCGACGCGGCGAACATCGACTTGCCGAACAGGCCCTGCGGGTCGTGGAAGAACGGGATGAAGCCCAGGTGCACGGCAAGCCAGCGTTGCAGCGGAACCATTCTCGGCACCAGGAACAGGAGTCCCCACAGGCCATAGACCACGCTGGGCACCGCGGCGAGAAGATCGATGACGTAGCCGATCCAGCGGCCAAGCGCTGGACGGGCGTATTCAGTCGTGAACAGCGCGGAGCCCACTGCAACCGGTACCGCGAAGAGAAGGGCCATGGTGCTCGACAGCACCGTCCCCCACACGAGGGCGGCGATGCCGAACTGGGACTTTCCCCCGTCGCCGAAGAGCCACTGCTTCTCGGTGAAGAACCCGAACCCCGCGGATTGGAGGGCCGGCCATGCCTTCACGAATAGGAAGATCGTGATGAGAGTGAGCAGGGCCAGCACGCCGACGGCGACCCCTGTTGCCACTCCCTCGAAGATGCGGTCTCCCCGCCGCGGCCGAGCCATCGCTCAGGTCTTGACGGTGTTGATGCCCGTGGCGAGGATCGCCGGCGGCATCGGCGCGTAGTCGAGGCCCTCGGCGGCTTTCTGTCCTTCGGTCAGGACCCACTCCACGAAGTGTTTGAGCGCGGTCGTCTTGGCCGGATCGGGCCCCGCTTTCGGGAACATGACGTAGGTGGTGGTGCTGATGGCGTAGGCGTCGGGACTCTCCGGCGTGTAGTTCAGCTTCAGCGTCAGGTCGGGGTTGATGGTCGCACTGGCGAGAGCGGCCGTCACCGCGGTTGCCGTGGGAGACGTGAACTGGCCGGCCTTGTTCTTGACGGTGGCAATGCCAAGCGACGCCTGCTTCGGGTAGCTCACCTCTGCGTACCCAATGGCGCCTTCCGACTGCTTCACCGCGGCGGTGACATTGTCGGACCCCTTGGCGCCGGTACCGGCCGGCCATTGCACGTCCTTGCCGGAGCCGACGGTCCAGATGCTCGGTGAAACCGTCTTGAGGTATTCGGTGAAGACCTGGGTGGTACCAGAACCGTCCGACCGGTGCACGACCTGGATGCCCGTGCTCGGAACGCCCGGGTTGTCAGCCTTGATGGCCGGATCGTCCCACTTGGTGACCTTGCCCGCGAAGATGCCGGCCAGGGCGTCGGGTGACAGCTTCAGATTCTTGACCGACGGCAGGTTGTATTCGACGGCGATGCCGCCCGCGACCCACGGGATCTCCTGCGTGGCGTCGGCGCCCCCGAGTGTTGCCTGCTCCTCGGGCTTCAAGACGACGTCGGAACCTGCGAAGTCCACCGTCTTGGCCGTGAGCTGCTGTATGCCCGCGCCGGACCCGACCGACTGGTAGTTCAGCGTCACGCCGGGCGCCGCTGCTTTGTACTGCTTGATCCACTCCTGGAGGATCGTGGCCACGAATGTCGAGCCCGCGCCCGACAAGGTGGCGTTGTCGCCGGCTCCAACCGCCGTCGTGCTGGGCCCGCTCGCGGTGGACTTCGTCGTGTTGTTGTCGCTGCCACAGCCGGCGGCGATCAGGCCCAAGGCGAGGGCGGGGACGCAAACAGCTACCAATCGGGATCTCATGCGCGAAAGCTACGGCTGAGGCCCGACGCCGAAGTAGACCGCAGGTGAACGGGGGGTGAACGAGAGGTGAAAACTGAGGTTGGTGATTCCCGGCCAGCCTCGCCACTACCGTGGGTCTTATGCCTGATGAGCTCCGCACCGCGTTTCATCGAGAGCTCGAGGAGATCGACCGTCAGGTCGTCCAGCTGTTTGGGCTGGTCAGCGAAGGCCTGGCCGGAGCCACCGATGCACTGCTTTCGGGCGACCGGGAGGCGGCGAAGGCGCTCGTCGAGCGCGACGCCATGATCGATGCCGTCTATGTCGACGTGGAAGACCTCGTCCAGCGCCAGATCGCACTGCAGTCGCCGATGGCCGACGACCTGAGATTTCTTCTCTCTGTTCTCCGAATCGTGCCCGAGCTCGAGCGCAGCGGCGATCTCACCGAGCACATCGCCCAGCGAGCGGCCCGAGGACTCACGCCAGAACTGACGCCCCGGCTGCGGGGACTCGTGGAGGAGATGGGGCGGGTCGGCGTAGACCTGTGGCGGGGTTCGTGCCAGGCGTATACCTCCCGCGACGGCGCCGCCGAGCCTCGGCTGCGAGAGCGCGACGACGAGCTCGACGACCTGCACGTCAGCTTCACGGCCGAGCTGGCGTCGGGCACCTTGAGTCTGCCGGTGGCGATCGAGATGGCACTCGTGGGCCGGTTCTACGAGCGCCTCGGTGACCATGCCGTGAACATCGCGGCGCGGGTGCGGTACCTGGCCACCGGGGTCCAATAGGCCGTACTACAGATTGCACCTTCCATCGCGGATGCGAGGGCGCTAACCTTTGCGCTGGCGGTGTTCGACATAGGGGGGCCCGCGAAAATGTCAGACGCGGAATTCCGAGGAGCCGAGCAGACGAGCGTTCTGGAAGACGGCTCGCCGCCGCCAGCTCATTTCGTCTTCGATGATGTCGCCGGCGCGCCGCTGTACGAGCCGAGGTACAACGCGACCAAGTACGTCGCCGCTCCGGAGCTAGCGCCCACGATTTACGGCGCGTACGAGACCTCTGGCGACTACGACCCCTACGAGGTCGCGCCGCCCTCAGGCACTATCCCGCCCCTTGTAATTGACGACGAGGAACGCCGCCGCCGCATCGTCCAGCTGCTGGCGGTCACCCTCGGCGGGCTGGTGGTGATCGGTCTGTTCATCCTGGCCACGTCCGGGTCTGGAGGCTCCTCGCCCGCAAAGACGGCTCGTACGACGACGCAGCAGTCCGGCACCAAGGCGGCGTCCGACTCGTCGTCGTTCACGACCGGTGGCAACGTCCCCGCCGTCCCCGCGGGTGGCGCGCTGGCGCCCGGTGATTTGGGAACTGTTGGCTCCGCCGGCGGTACCGGGGTTGGGACGACCTCGTCAGGTACGTCGGGTACGGGCGGCGGTTCCGGTGGTTCCCCGTCATCCTCGGGATCCGACAACGGCGCAACCGCGGGCGGCAGCGGGTCTGGGGCGACGCCGTCTCCTAGCGGCGCGCAGTCGTCCAATAGCGGAAGCGGCACCTCCAAGTCGGCCGTTCGGGGCACGTCGACAGGAACCCAGGGCGGCCCCGGCCCGGTGTCGTCGGGCGGTGGTGGCAGTTCCGGTGGCGGTTCGCCGTCAACCCCGCCATCGTCTGGTGGCGGTTCCACGTCGTCGGTGTCCAACACCCAGAACTCGTCGGGGTCGAGCAACCACAGCTCGTCGTCGTCGAGCGCGACCCCCGGTAGCACCGGCCACTAACCCAACCGGCCACTAACCCAACCCGCCCGGCCGCACCGTATCTAGGGGTGTGACGGCTCTCAACGTTGACACGCGGCGCGCTCGGCACGGCAGTCGGAGCCGTGACGTTCTCATGGTGCTGATCGGGCTGCTGCTGGTGTTGACCTTTGTGCACGACTTCGACCACGTGCGCCAAGGTCGGGCGCTCGGCATGGAGCTGTATGGAGTGGGTGTCCTCTCGGTCGTGACGACGGCCACGACCCTCGTGCTCGTGGCCCGCCGGCACTCGCTAGCCGGTTATGCCGCCTTCTTGCTGGGCGTCAGTACCGTGGTCGGCGTCGCGGCCGTGCACGTGGCCCCGCGCCACCCGTTGGTGAGTGACTCCTACGGCGCGGCCCACGTCGACGCCCTGTCTTGGCTCGTGATCACGTCGATGATGGCGGTCGGCTTGGCCGTGGCAATCGCCGGCGCGCACGAGACGCGCCGGTAGCAGCTGGCTGGCTGGCGGAGGGAGTGGGATTCGAACCCACGGTACCCGGAGGCACAACGGTTTTCGAGACCGTCCGATTCGGCCGCTCTCGCATCCCTCCGGGCGGAAACGTTAGCGGCCGCGCCGGGAGGCGAAGAACGATTCGAGGAGCTCGGCGGACTCTGCGGCCAGCACGCCAGGAGTGACCGGGAGCTCGTGGTTGAGGCGGGGATCGGCGCAGAGGTTGTAGAGGGAGCCGCATGCCCCGGCGCGCGGGTCCGGCGCGCCGAAGACCAGCCGCCCCACCCGGCCGGCGACGAGCGCGCCGGCGCACATGGGGCACGGCTCGAGCGTCACGACGAGGGTGACCGCGCCGAGGCGCCACCCGCCCGCGCCAGCTGCGGCCGCGTCCCGGAGGGCCAGAAGCTCGGCGTGCGCCGTCGGGTCGCCCGTCAGTTCCCGCTCATTGTGCCGGCGCGCCACAACGTCGTCACCCACGAGAGCCACAGCTCCGATGGGCACATCGCCATGTTCGGAAGCGAGCCGGGCCTCTTCGAGGGCGAGGGCCATCGCCTCTTCGTCAGTCACCCGGCTGACGCTAAACCAGCCGGACGTGGCGGAGGGAGTGGGATTTGAACCCACGAGGGGTTGCCCCCTACACGCTCTCCAGGCGTGCCGGTTCGGCCGCTCCCGCACCCCTCCACGTTGTGAACCCAGGCTACCCTGATCGCTTCGTCGGTCCGCCGTCTCACGCAGCGGCTGGGTCCTGCGCAACGGAACCCCGTGAAACGAGTCAGGGCCGGAAGGCAGCAGCTCTCAGCGGGTTAGTTCTGTGTGCCGCAGTCCAGCCTGGCCGCTGCATCAGCCGGCGGACCGGCGTTTGCACCCGCTGCCGTCGACTTGTTGTGCAAATGCATGGCGTAGAGCGATGTATTTGCACAACGAGTGGAGGCTGGTCTCGTCCGGTGGCGGGTGGGCGGGAAGACTCCGCGGCGGATGTCCGGGCGTCGGCGTACTGTGGGCGCTCCGTGGCGTATCAATCCCTCTACCGCCGCTACCGGCCCTCCCGCTTCGACGAGGTGCGGGGCCAAGACCACGTCACCCTCACCCTGCGCAATGCGGTGCGTGACGGGCGGGTATCGCACGCCTACCTGTTCAGCGGGCCGCGGGGCACCGGCAAGACCTCCACCGCGCGCATCCTGGCCAAGGCCCTCAACTGCGCCGCGCCGGTCGATGGTGAGCCGTGCGGCAAGTGCGACTCGTGTCTCGAGATCGCCGATGGTCGCTCGCTCGACGTGATCGAACTCGACGCCGCCTCCAATCGGGGCATCGACGCCATGCGCGACCTCATCGCCCGGGTCTCGCTGGGCACGCCCGGCCGGTGGAAGGTCTACATCGTCGACGAGGTCCACATGCTGACGACCGAAGCGTCGAACACCTTGCTCAAGACGCTGGAGGAACCTCCCGGCCACGTGATCTTCGTGCTGGCGACGACCGAGCCGCAGAAGGTGATCCTCACCATTCAAAGCCGCACCCAGCACTACGAGTTCCGGCTCCTGTCGACGGCCCTACTTGAGGAGCACCTCCGCTGGGTTGCCGAGGACGCGGGCCTGCACATCGCGCCGGAAGCAATCGAGATCGTTGCCCGTAAGGGCAGTGGCTCGGCGCGCGACGCCCTGTCAGTGCTCGACCAGGTGGCCGCCGCGGGCGGCATCGAGAAGGAGCCCCCCTCGTCGGAGCAGCTCCTCGAAGCCCTCTGCGAGCACGACGCCGGTCAAGCCCTCGTCATCGTCGCCGAGCGCTGCAATGCCGGGCACGATCCCCGGCAGCTCGTCCGTGAGCTACTGGAGCGGCTGCGCCAGGGCTTCCTCGCCTTGATGTCCAAAGGCCTGGTCGGACTTCCCGACGACGACTTGGCCCGGGTCGAGACCCAGGCGCGCCGGCTCGGTCCCGCCGCAACCGTGCGGGCTATGGAGGTGCTCGGTGACGCTCTCGTGGCCATGCGGGAAGCGCCGGATCCGCGCGTTCTGGTTGAGGTCTCGCTTGTGCGGCTCTGCCGCCCCGACGCCGACACCTCGCCCGCGGCGATCCTCGATCGACTGGAGCGCCTGGAGCGCGCCGCCGCGATCGGTGGCCAGCCGGCACCCCCCGCCGCGCCCGGCGCGCCAACCGTGTCTGGTTCACCAACCACCGGGGCGCGCCAGGCCTTGGCCGCTCGCGCCGCGCCGCCGACACCCCCCGCGCCGCTGCCGCCCGCACCCCCCGTTC
>JALZBN010000353.1 GCA_030947365.1 Actinomycetota bacterium | reverse complement strand
CTCCAGAAGCGCGCCGAGGTCAACCTCGAACCAGGCCACTGGGCCGGTGAGCTGGTGGGCCGCAAGGACCGCCGGGTCGATTTCGCCGATGACACCGAGCGCCCGACCATTGGCCTCGAGCCGTGCGCTGCGCGTCGGGTGTAGCCCGGCCGGTGAATCGGCGATGAACTCGACATCTTCCACCCGGAGCGCGCCGGCGAGCAGGTTCCAGGTCAGCTTGGCCTCCGGCGCGGGGCGGCCGCTCAGGACCACGGCCAGGTTTTCGGGTTCGCGGGGCAGCTCTGCGCCGGGTTCAGGGTCAAGAAACACGTGCCCGATCTCGAAGAGGGCGACGTCGGGATGGCGGTGCGACTGGTTGGTCAAGAGGGCACGCAGGAGCCCGGGCAGCATCGACGTGCGGAGGGCCGACTCCTCGGCGGTCATCGGGTTCTCGAGTTCGAGGGCGTCGGCCGGAAGCCCGGCGCGCGCGAGGTCGTCGACGGACAAGAACGACGTTGACCATGCTTCGGAGATGCCCGCGCCGACGAGCACTTGGCGCACTCGGCGACGGTCTCGCTGCATCGGGGACAAGCCGCCGGCCGCTGCCGTCGCCGGCACGGTGCGGGCGATGTTGGGATAGCCGTGATGGCGCGCGACCTCCTCGATCACATCGATCTCACGCTCGCTGTCGGGACGCCACGAAGGGATGTCGACAGCAAAGCTTCCGTTGCCTGCCGGCGCGCAGTGGAAGCCGATGGGTTCGAGATAAGCGGCCACCTGGTCTGGCGAGAGAGACGTGCCGAGAATTCCGTTGACCCGGTCGGTGCGCACGTTGACTCTCACGCGAGCGCGCAGTTCGCTCCTAACGTCGATCATGTCGCTGGCGACGGCCGCCCCGGCGACTTCTGCAAGCTGGCTGAACCTGGCGACCGACCGGTCGATACCTTCCGGATCGACGCCACGTTCGAAGCGCACGGAAGCCTCGGTACGGAGACCGACCCGTTTCGACGTGCGAGCGATGGCGACAGGCGAGAAGTAGGCCGCTTCCAGGAGAACGTCGGTCGTGTCGTCGCTTATCTCCGAGGAGGCTCCGCCCATCACGCCACCGATGCCGATTACGACGTCGTTGGTGTCGCAGATGACGCAGTCGTCGCCGTCGAGCACGCGCTCGGTCCGGTCGAGCGTGACAACTACTTCGCTCGGTCGCGCCCGGCGCACGATGAGCCCCGGAGATGGAAGCCGAGCGACGTCGTAGGCGTGATTGGGTTGACCGAGTTCGAGCATGACGTAGTTGGAGATGTCGACAAGGTTGTTGATGGGCCGCATGCCGGCCAGCGTGAGCCGGCTGGCCAACCACGCAGGCGAGGGACCAACAGTGACTCCCTGAAGGCGAGTGGCGGTGAACCGAGGACACAGGTCGAGGCTCTCGACAACGACCTTGGCCGACTCGCCCGCGGCGTCGACCGGTGTCGACGTGTCGGGCAGGGCGAACGGCACCCGCAGGTGAGCGGCGAGGTCGCGCGCCACGCCGGCCATCGACAGCGCGTCAGGACGGTTGGGGGTGACGTCGATGTCGAAGACGACATCGGCCCGTATGCCCAGGGCTTCAGTGAGCGGCGCGCCGGGAAGCGCGTCAGTTCGGCCCGTCAACACGAGGATCCCGGAGTGGTCGTCGCCCAGCTTCAGCTCCGACGCCGAGCAGAGCATGCCCTCGGACCACTCACCCCGCACCTTCCGGCGCCCAATCTCCATGCCGTTCGGGAGCCGGGCACCGATCGTTGCCAGAGCGACGAGGTCGCCCGCGCCGAAGTTGAACGCGCCGCAGACGATCTGGCGCGCCGCTCCATCCCCGGCATCGACTTCCGCCAACTGCACGCGGTCGGCACCTGGGTGCGGCTTCGTCGACAGCACCCGGGCCACGACGACCTGCTCGAGTCCCTCCCCCACCCTCTCGATCTTCTCCACGGTGAGTCCTAGCCCCGAGAGCGCGCCGGCAAGATCGCCGGGATCGCCGGCGATCGGTGCAAAGTCTCCAAGCCACGAGAGAGGAACGCGCACGGCTACAAGTTAGAGGGCGCCGGAGAGGCCGCAAACTTCGCAC
>JALZBN010000352.1 GCA_030947365.1 Actinomycetota bacterium | reverse complement strand
GTCGATGACGATGAGGTTGACGTAGTCGCGGCTGCGCAAACAGTGGTCGGCGACAGAGAGAAGGCAGTTGGCGTCGGGTGGGAGGTAGATGCGCACGACGCTGCCGTTCATCGAGATCATCGTGTCGATGAGGCCCGGGCCCTGGTGGCTGAAGCCGTTGTGGTCGTTGCGCCAGCAGGTGGAAGTGAGCAGGACGTTGAGCGAGGCGACCGGTTGCCGCCACTCGAGTGCGGCCGAGGCCTCTAGCCATTTCGTGTGCTGGATCGCCATCGAGGCCGAGACCATGGCGAAGGCCTCATACGTCGCGAACAGACCGTGGCGGCCGGTGAGCAGATAGCTCTCCAGCCAGCCCTCGCAGTTGTGCTCGGAGAGCACCTCCATGACCCGGCCGTCGGGGGTCACGTTCTCGTCGTCGCTTCTCGCGTCCATGAGGCAGCGGTTCTCGACCTCGAACACGGCGCCGAGGCGGTTGGAGTTCGTCTCGTCCGGACAGAACAGCCGGAAGTCGGCGCGTTCGCGGCTCCGGGAGAAGATGTCGCGCAACATCTGGCCCAGGCGCGCCGTCGACTCGGCGCGCTCCGTGGCCGGATTCGCGACCGGCACTGCGTAGTTCCTGTAGTCGGGAAGGTCGAGGGGCCGGAGGAGGCGACCGCCGTTTGCGTGCGGGGTCGATCCCATGCGCCGGTCACCCGCCGGCGCCAGCCGTCGAAGCTCTGGCACGAGCCGTCCGCCGGCATCGAAGCGGTCGTCGGGCCGGTATTCGCGCATCCACTGCTCGAGGAGACGTAAGTGCGTCGGATCGTCACGGACGTTGGCAAGCGGCACCTGGTGGGCACGAAATGTTCCTTCTATCTGCTTGCCGGCCAGGTTCGCCGGCCCGGTCCATCCCTTTGGTGTCCGCAAGATGATGGCTGGCCACCGGGGGCGACCCGGCGCGCTCCCGTTGCGCGCCGACGCTTGGATTTCACGGATTCGGGTGTAGCAGTAGTCGAGGGTTGTGGCGAAGTGGCGGTGCACATCGCTCGGCTCGCTGCCTTCCACCCACAGCGGCTCGTAGCCGTGGGCGATGAGCAACTCTGTGACGTCTTGCTTCGGGGCCCGGCCGAGCACCGTCGGGCCGGAGATCTTGTAGTCGTTCAGGTGCAGGATCGGCAGTACCGCTCCATCTCGAGCTGCGTTGAGGAATCGGACGCCCTTCCACGAGCCCTCGAGGGGGCCGGTTTCGGCCTCGCCGTCTCCGACGACACAGGCGACGATGAGGTCGGGGTTGTCGAACGCGGCGCCGAAGGCGTGGACCAGGGCATAGCCCAGTTCGCCGCCCTCGTGGATCGAACCGGGGGTCGGGACGCTGACATGGCTGGGGATGCCGCCGGGTGTCGAGAACTGGCGCACGAGCCGGCGAAGGCCTTCCTCGTCGAGGCTGACCTCGGGGTAGATCTCGGAGTACGTCCCCTCCAGGTAGGTATTGGCTACGAGCGCCGGTCCACCGTGGCCAGGCCCGGTCACATAGAGCACCTCGGCGTCGGTACGGCGAATCAGCCGGTTGAGTTGCACGTAGATCAAGCTCAGCCCGGGAGAGGTGCCCCAGTGGCCAAGGAGGCGGGGCTTTATGTGTTCGGGCCGCAGTGGCTCGCGCAGCAGCGGGTTATCTCGGAGGTATATCTGGGCGACGGTGAGGTAGTTGGCGGCTTCCCAGTAGCCCAGGATGCCGTCGAGCTCGTCGTCGGTGAGGGTGTCACGCATGGCGCTCGCTCCTTGCTCGGGGAGGCTTCGGTCAGGTCAGCAGGGTGCGGACTTGGCGCGCGATCTCCAGATCCTCGCGGGTCTCGACGACTGCTGCCGCAGTGGCCGCCGTTGGTGGAGACAGGACGGCGTCGTTGCCGGTGCCTCGGTTGAGGTCGTCGTCGAGTGAAATACCGAGGAAGTCGAGCCCGTCACAGGCGTCGCGGCGAAGGCGCGCCGAGGCCTCGCCGGCCCCTCCGGTGAAAACGAGTGCGTCGATGCCGGCCATCGCCGCGGCCATGGCCGCGATGCCGGCCCGCAAGCGGTGCAGGTACACGGCGTAGGCCAGACGTGCGTCG
>JALZBN010000002.1 GCA_030947365.1 Actinomycetota bacterium | reverse complement strand
GGGCGTAACAGTCGGCGAAGCGGCGCGCCGCGTCGGCATCGAAGAGGCGGTACGGGTAACGAACCACGAGATGGAGTCGTCCACCCACCGTCACCGCTCCCACGCACAGGCATTCTGGCGTGCGCGCCGGGATCGAGAACCACATCTCGCGGGTCTCGCCCCCGTCGGGCCCGAAGGAGACGGGTTCGTCGATCCATCCCAGGTTGGCGAGCATTGCCGTGTCGACCTGGCGGTTGCGGGTGAGCGGCTGGAGCACCACTAGGGACTGCTTCACCCACAGCGGAAGCAGCCCGGCGCGCCCGAGCCCGGATAGCAGTGCGGTGCCGGTGCGGGTGCGCTTGTTGCGGGTGCTCTGCGCCGAGATCTCCTTGAGGGCGGCCGCCGGCCCCGAGCGATGGCGGCGGCCGGTCGAAACCCGCGCCGTTACGGCAAAGTTGCCGACCGTCTCGGCGCGCCACTCGGGCGGTCGGAGGTTCACGGGTACGAGCACTCCGACCCGCCGGCCGGGAGTGCCGTGCTTGAGGTTCCACTCGCCGACGGCGAGGTGGAGCGCGGCCAGGATGACGCGCCGGTTTGTGCCCGATGGGTCTTCGTCGAGCATCTCGCGCGTGTTCTCGGCGGGAAATGACAGCAAGTGGAATCCGTAGCCGGGGTCGTCGGTCGCGCCGTCGGGGGCGAGGAGCGCGGGTCGGGCCAGCTTGTTGCGCAACCATTCGACGACCGAGTGGTAGCGGGCGAGGGTCGACGACACTGGCGACGAGGCGGGGCGCACCGGGATGTCGCGCACCGACAGGAAATCCGGCGGCGGGTCTCCGTGGGCCTTACCCGAGTACGAGCGGGCGATCGCCTGGAGGACTTCGAGCGCGCCGGTGCCATCGGTGGCGGCATGGTTCATGTTGAGCATCACGACGTCACCATCGGGATGGTGCACGAGCCGGGCCTTGAGCGGAGGCCAGGCGTCGACTTGGGCCGGCTGTCGCTGGAGCTCGGCGCGAGTCGCGGCGAGGTCGGTGTCGTCGGCACAGTCGACGACGTCGAGGGGGTCGTGGGTCGACGGATGGCGCCCCATCGTCTCCGCCATGGCTGCCCGAAGGCGACCGTCGTCGAGACTTCCGGCCACTCGAACCTCGAGCTGAACACTCCACGCCGACGTCGTCGGGTCTAGTAGATCCTCGGCTCGGGGCTCGCTGTGGGCAGGGTCCCACATCCATTCGCAATCGAGCCGGCAGCGGTGGTCGCCCTGGCGCCCGCGGAGGAGGAGCACGAGGTCGTGCGCCAAGCCGGCCACGTTGTGGGCGGCGACCCAGCGGAGGGAATACCGGATGGTGTCTTCGGCGCGCGATCCGATGGGGGACACGCCGTCGACATGCGCCGCCACGTGGTTGCCACGGATGACCACATGAAGGCTGTCGGTGCGGGCGTTCTCACGAAACGACACGCTCCCCGGATGCAGGATCCGCCCGAAGCCAGTGTCGCGGTGGAAGCGCCGGGTGCCTTCCAGCTGGCGGAAGAAACTCGCCGGGTCGGTGATCGGCGGGTCGGGCGCCGAGTCCTCGACCGCTTCAAGGCGCGATTGCAGATCGATCGGCTCATCCTCAATTGGATTGGTTGCGGTGGTGACCGGTGACTCCTTCATTCGGTGCGGGGCTCGGATGCGCGTGGGCGCGCCGAGAGACCGGAAAGGACACGGCGCGGTAGCTACAAAGCGCACGGTGCGGTAGTTACGAGGATACGACACGATGTCGACGAACGGGGGGACGGCGTACCCTGGGTCGTATGCAGCGACGGCCCTGCGTAGTGGCTGCGGCGACCGATATCGGCGCGCCGGTCGAGACCTGCTTCGACTTGGCGCGCAGCATCGACTTGCACCTCGAGTCCATGGTCGCGTCGAAGGAGCGGGCCGTCGCGGGCGTGACCTCCGGTCTAATCGGCGCGGGAGAAGAGGTCAGTTGGGAAGCGCGCCACTTCGGCGTGTCGTGGCACATGACCTCGCGGATTGCCGACTACGAGCGGCCGAGCCGGTTTGTCGATCAGATGGTTAGAGGCCCCTTCGTCTCCTTCCGCCACGAGCACCGATTTGAAGTGCACGGCGCGCGAACGCGGATGACTGACGTTGTTGAGTTCCAAATGCCAGTCGGATTTGTGATGAACCTCCCCACCAAGCTCTATCTGCGGCGGCTCCTGTCGATCAGGAACGATGTGATCCGAGCCAAGGCAGAAGCACGGCGCTGAAGAGTCAGGGCGCCCACTCGACCCACCGGGTATCGATGTCGATGCCACCGGTCATGCGGCCCCCGGCCAACCGGGCGACGCGCTCGAGGAACGACGTCCACATGTGCAGCTGCACTTCCTTCGCCATCCGCACGTGCTGGTACAGCACCCACGACAGCCGGTCGCCGCTGCGGGCCCACGACTCGATGTTGAACTCCAGTAGCCCGTCGTCAGAACGCGACGCCCGGAGCTCGATCTGTCCGGCTTCGAGATGCCCGTCGAGCGTGGCCAATCGGAAAGAGGTCGTCGTTACGGCGACCACACGCACCGGGCCGTTCCAAGGCCCGGGCATCCGCACGACGAAGACGTCGCCGACACAGATAACCCCGTCGTCGCCCTCCACCTTGGTGAAGCGGGCGAACTCGGTGGGCGCGACGGCATTCAGATCGGCGCCGACGGCCGCGATCACGTCGTCTGGCGCCATGTCGCTGCCCCTTATCGATACCCGGTATCGCCGGTGGAAGAGGGCCCCGACCCCGTCGTCCGCGCCCTGAACATCGTCTGGCGTTATGTCAGTCGGCAACAGCGGCGGCGCGTCATGCTCCATCGCGCCCACGTCTTCCCGACGGTGCAGCGGCGTGGTCCTCCACATGTAGTGCCACGACGTGAGCGAGATGCCGAACGGCCAGAGGGCGGTCGTGAGAACCCGCTGGACGGGGGAGTGTCGGCGGGGCACGAGTTCCCTCCGAAGGTAGGTTGGCCATCATGCTAACCAGCGCGATGCACTCCAAAGGTCTCCGAGGGTGGCACCTGCACACCGCGTCACTGGGCAGCGTGGGTCTCTGTATCGGCCTCTGGATCCGGGCCAAGACTGTCGACCAGGAAGAGCGCGGCAACGCTGAACGGCGAGCCCTGTTCGTCGGTCTATGGCCGCCGATGTTCTGGCTGATCGGTGACTCGGTGCAACGTCACGAGTAGCGGCGCGTAAGATCGGCGTCATCGGCGGATGACGGCACCAGCGGCCACGACAAAAAAGGAGTGCCGATGCGGGCGATCCTGGTTGCGATTGCAGCAGCGCTGCTGCTTGCCGCTTGCGGAGGCTCCAGCAAGCCGGCGGCCGTCACGGGCACGACGGCGGCCACCACGAGCACGACGATTCCGACACCGGTTGTAGTCACCAAGGTCGACCCCAAGCTCGGTGAGATCCTCGCCGACAACACCGGCCTCACTCTCTACACCCTCACCGCCAATACCCTCACCGCTAATACCGTCGCTGCCAACAACGTCGCCGTCGTGTGCGATCCCACGTGTGCGGCGGTGTGGCCACCCCTCGAGGTGCCGGCCGGAGGCTTACTGCCCACCGGTGGCATCGGAGTCGGCGTGCTCGGCGTGGCGCCGGGGCCGAACTCGACGCAGCTGGTGACGTCGGGCGGTCTGCCGCTCTACCGTTTCAGCCAGGACAAGGCTCCGGCCGATACCAAGGGTGAGGGAGTGAAGAGCTTCGGCGGCACGTGGCACGTGGTGAAGACGGGCGCGGGGGCGACGTCGACCACGTCGTCGAGCACCACCACCGCTGCGCCCAAGACCACAGCCGCGCCCGACACCAGTGCCGATACCACTCCAGACACGACAGCCGACACCACTCCTGACACAACGCCCGACACGACGATCGATCCAACCGCCACGACGGTGACAAGCGCGCCGTAGGGCTCGAGCGCCGACAGCTGGTGAGCAGCTACAGAGTGGCGGCTACGCCGGTCGGGCGCGCCGGCGCTCGGCGAGCCACCGCTTGCGGAGCTTGCGCCGCTCGTCCTCAGACGTACCGCCCCAGATACCCGCCTCCTGGTTGGTGCGGAGCGCGAAGCTCAGACACTCCACCCTCACGGGGCAAGCGTTGCAGACCTCCTTGGCTGCCGCGATCTGGTCGATTGCCGGCCCGCCGTTCCCTATCGGGAAGAACAGGTCAGCGTCGGTCGTCTGACAACTCGCCTGTTGGCGCCAGTTGTCCTCGTCCCAATCGAAAGTGGGGTGACCTGAAAAGACCACCGGTCGCCGTTCCCTCGTCGCCATTGAAAGCCCTTCCGCGTCCGTAACTGTTTAGGACGCTGCCGGGGTCGGCCAGCGAAAACAATCGTAGCCCGAACCGGCGATGCCGGCGCGCCGAGGTCGATTTCGCTTCGCTTAGGCCACGACTGGGCGCCGGCGCGCCTGGTTGGCCAGCTCGACCAGACGGCGCGCCGTCGACCGCGGGTTGTGCACGACCTCTTTCCAGGTGAATCGCCCGCACAACCATCCGGTAAGGGCGACCGCGGCCGTCTCCCGGCTGGCGTCGTAGAGCGGCTGGCCCAGGTGCTGCTGACCGTCGAGCTCGATGAAGAGGCCGAGCTCCGGCCACGCGAGGTCGAGGTAGGCGACGATGCGCCCGGACCCGTCCCGGATCGGGAACTGGCGCACCGGCGCGGCGAGGCCTGGGACCGTGCGGGCCAGCTGCACCATGAGCGTCTCGAGCAAGCTTCCTGTGGGAACCGCGCCGCTGGGACGTAGCCCAAGCACGCGCCGGATCCGCGCCGCGCCCCGCACCCGACGTCGTCCGAGCTCCGGTAACGCGGCGGTGATTGCATGCACCGATGTGATTCCCTTCCGCAGAGCGGACTCAAGCGCCTGCTCCCAGACAAGGTCATTCACCACGGCCGCCAGGTCGAGAAGTGTCTGTAGGCCGTCGGCGCAGCGCAGGCCAGCAATAGTGACGACATGTTCGGACGGGAGCTCACTCCGGCGGGTCGGGCGACCACCGAGCCTGACTCCGTCAAGTCCATGCAGGACGGCCGCGAGCTGCCCGCGGGCGGCGGTGTCTTGGGCGATGACTTGGGCTCGCGCTCGGTCGTACGCAGTGGGGTCCTCAGGTCCGTCTGCGTAGATCCCTTGTTGTACGCGCCGCCACGAACCCTTCCGTTCTCCCCACCGGAGCACCGCTGGCGTAAGCCCGCGTGCCCGGGCTTGTTCGGACGTAAATAGTCGCCGCATTTGGCAACCCCCCGCATTTGCTGCACGGCAATCGTCGCGATCGGCGCCGAAGCCACTCGGATCACAGCGATTGCCCTGCACGAAATTCGACGGGGGAAGTCGACGGGGGAAGTCGACGGGGGAAGTCGACGGGGAGATAGAGAAGGCTGAGATTACCCTGCCGCGCCGGGCACGACTAGGGCGCCGGCGGCTCCGCGTGCAGTTCGTGGCGTACTCGATTGCGCGCCTCGGAGAACCGCACGGCCTCGTAGGTGATCATCAGGCACAAAAGGCCGGCGCAGACCGCGAGGGACGCGAGCGCGGACACCTCGGTGCCGAGCGGCAGAAGGGCGAGGAGGACGAGAGCGACGATGAGCCGCTCCTTGTTGATGGTGCGGAAGTTGCGGAACCGGAAGGCAACGTGGGACAGGAGGTAGAGGGCCACCCCGCCGATGAGTGCCACGGCCGGCACCAGGGCGAGCGGGCCGTCGAGGTGCAGGAGTGTCTGCTTCAGTCCCAAGGCCACGAGCACGATGCTGGCGACCATCGGGAAGTGCAGGTACGAGTACGAGTCGCGCGCCATCTCGTTGCGCTTCCTGCCTTCCGGCAGCGAGGCGAGGCGCCGTGCCGCAACATAGGCGACGACGTCGAAGTAGGCCCACCACATGCCCGCGGCCAGGGCCATGCCCAGTACGGCGGCGGTGATGACTCCGGCGGTTACGCCGGCCGCCGATCCCACGCCGATGGCCACGATCGACTCGCCTAGGGCGATGAGAACGATGAGCCCATGGCGCTCGGCGAAGTGTCCGGGCACGAGCTTCCAGCCTTCGGCGCCGAAGACGAACGGGCCGCCGGCGTCGAGCAGCAGGGCCAAGACCCACAGCACACCTTGCGGCGCGCCGTCCACAAACGCGGCGCCGACGAGCAGGCCGACGCCGATGGCCGAGCTGATGGCCAGGCCGGTGACCGACTGGCGCAGGGCGGGATCGTTTCTGCTGGCGAGGAGGAACAGGGCGATGTGGGCGACGCGCACGAGTCCGTACGCGATTGCAAAGGTGAGGCCGAGATTCTCGAACGCTCTCGGCACGCAGAGGGCGACCACCAGGAACGCGGCCATTGCCGCGAACATGGCCAGTCGCACCGCTCCCTCCTCGGGATCGACGACGCTCGTCAGCCAGGCGTACCCGACCCATGCCCACCACAGCACGCCGAGGATCAGCAGGCCCTTGCCAAGACCGTGCCACGTGGGCTCACTCGCCATGAGCGCGGTGCATTGGGTGATGGCGAGCACGAAGACGAGGTCGAAGAACAACTCGAGTGGGGTGACCCGCTCCTCCTCGCGGCGCGCCGCGCGCCAACGGCCGCTGTCACTCACGGCGCCCAGGTCACCCAGCGGTCGACAGTGACGATGATGACGGGGCCACTCAGCGGCGCGCCGCGGTACGGCGCGTACTTCTCGGTCAGCAACCCGAGCGCACCCTCCCACTGCGCGCCGGACGACACAACCCGCGCCGTGCCGTCGCCTCGCGCCCACCACAGCTGCGACCAGTCATCCTCGTAATGGTCGACGACAACGCTGGCGGCGGGATTGGCGTCGAGGTTGCGAAGGCGCTGCAGGTCGATCGTGGTCTTCGGCTTGTGGTCGATGGCAGAGACGATCTCATCGCCGTCGAGTGCGAAGGTGATGGGCACGACGTGCGGCCGTCCGTCGGGCCGGACCGTGGCCAAGCGGGCAACCCGAGCCTCGGTCACGCGCCGCCGCAGCTGCGGTTCTAATTGTGTCACCTTCTCAAACGTAGAGCCTGCTGGATACGCTGCTGGATGTCCGACGCGGTGAGAGGAGACCTTGGTGGATATCGGAATCGGCATTCCCAATACCATCCCGGGCGCGACAGGCGCCCAGCTACTCGATTGGGCGCGCCGCTCTGAGGCCGCCGGGTTTTCGACGCTGGCCACGATCGGCGCGCTTTCGTATCCGGGCTACGAGGAGCTCACGCTCTTCGCCGCCGCCGGCGCGGTCACCGAGCGCATCCGGTTCCTCACCAATGTCCTGATCGCGCCGGCGCGCAGCACGGCCGAGTTGGCCAAGCAGGCGGCCAGCGTCGACCTGTTGACCAACGGGCGGCTTACCCTCGGCCTCGGCGTCGGCTGGCGGGCGACCGATCACCAGCTCGCCGATCGCGACTTCGCAACCAGAGGACGGCGATTCGACCAGCAGCTCCGAGACCTGAAGACGGCGTGGGCCGGCGAGCCGATCGCCGAGGGCACCCGGGCGGTCGTGCCGACTGCGTTGCAACGGCCGGTGCCGCTGATCCTCGGAGGGACGGCCGACGTGAGTTTCCGCCGAATTGCCGAGTTCGCCGACGGCTGGACCGCCGGCGGTCTTCCTCCCGATGCCGTGGGCGGGATGATCGACAAGGTGCAGGCCGCCTGGAAGGAGGCCGGCCGTGACGGGAAGCCCAAGATCATCGCCCTCGCCTACTACTCACTCGGCGACACGGAGGAAGCCTCCCGCCACAACCTCGTTGACTACTACAAGCCCATGGGTGACGACATGGCCCAGATGATCGCCGGCAGCGCGCTGCGGTCGTCCGAGGCCATCAGCGGGGCGGTCGAGGCCTTTGCGGCGGTCGGGGTCGATGAGCTCATCCTCGACCCCACGCTCGCTGACCCCGGGCAGGTCGACCTGCTCGCGGACGTCGTCTTCTAGACGACTCAGGCGGACCCGGCCGTCAGCCGGCCCGGTCGGCTCCTTGCCTTGCACGACCTGCTCGGCGACATTGACGAGCTTCACGTTGAGTCGCTGCGAAGCGCGCCGCAGCACGTCGAACGCTTCGGTGTCACATCGGTGTCGTCGAAGCTAGGACGACACCTTTTGACCAGAGGTTATACAGCGTGCAAGAATACCGAACAGTGTCTAATACCGAACCCGCCCCCGAGTGGCGCGAGTCTCGGCGGCAGACGGCCCGGGGCGCGATCGTGGACGCGGCCTGGGCCGCGGTGCGCCAAGAAGGGCTGGCCGCGCTGTCGTTGCGCGACCTGGCGCGGCGCGCCGGCATCACGACCCCCACCGTCTACGCCTACTTCGACTCGAAGAACGCCATCTATGACGCCATGTTCGGCCAAGCGGCCGAAGACTTCGCCGCCACGCTCGGCGCGCCGTACGAACTCGTCGATCCTCGTGAAGTTCTCATCGCCAGCGTGAGGCGCTTCGTTGAGTTCTGCACCGGCGACCTTGCCCGCTACCAGTTGCTGTTCCAGCGCACGATTCCCGGCTTCGAGCCGTCGCCGGCGTCGTACGCGCCGGCGGTGCGAGCATTGGAGGCCCTCCGGGAGTGCCTCGCCCTCAACGGCATCACCAGCGATGCCCATCTTGACATCTGGACAGCACTCACGACCGGCCTCGTCGATCAACAAATCTCCAATGACCCCGGTGGCGACAGGTGGACGCGTCTCATCGATGACGCCACCACCATGTTCCTCGCCCACTGCCAGTCCACCCAGTCCACCCAGCCCACCCAGACCACCAAACCCACGAAACGCACGAGAAAGGCCAGGAAATGACAACTATCACGCTGCCCCAACTGCACCACATCGCGCTCACCGTCACGGATGTCGACGAAAGCGTTGGGTGGTACGAGAACGTCTTTGGACTCCAGTTCAAAATGGACGTGCCCCATGAAGGCGGCGTCGGCAAGCTGCTTGCGGACGACGCCATGCAGCTCGTCATCGTGCTGCACCGCCACGATCGCAACGACCTCGCAGCATTCGGCGAAACCGTCACCGGGCTCGACCACGTGGGCTTCATGGTGCCGCGCCGCGCCGATCTCGAAGCTTGGCAAGAGCATCTCGAAGCCCACGGTGTCACCCGCGGCGATGCGGCCGAGAAGCCTCTGACTCAATCGCCAATTGCAGACGAGAACTATGGATCGGTCCTCGTCTTCCGCGACCCAGACAACATCCAGCTCGAACTGTTCTCACCCCCCGGCGCGTAACCTCCGGGCGATGGATGCGCCCGAGCTCAAGGCGGTGCAAGATCCGCTGAAGCAGCAGTACCGAGACGACCCTGACACCGCGCTGGTTGCCCTCACAGCCGACGGCGTCGTGGGCGAGGGCCTGACCTGCTCGGTGCAAACCGGGCAGGCGCTTGCCGTCGCCGGGCTCCACCCGGCCACGGGAGGCGACGGCTTGTCGCTCTGTTCGGGCGACATGTTGCTCCAGGCACTCGCAGCATGCGCCGGCGTCACCCTTCGCGCCGTGGCCACATCACTCGGCATCCCCATGTCGGGCGGCGCGGTGCACGTCGAGGGTGACCTCGATTTCCGGGGCACGCTGGCGGTCAGTAAAGACGTCTCGGTTGGGTTCCGGGAGATCCGGTTGCGGTTCGACCTCGACACGAACGCCGAACAGTCCCAGCTCGACACGCTGCTCCGCCTTACCGAGCGCTACTGCGTGGTGCTCCAGACCCTCGCTCGTCCACCCCGAATTGTCTGCACCGTGGGCTCCGACGGCAGCGAGTAGTGAGCAGGTCGGGCAATCGATCTGGTCGCTGAACCGTCAGCAGCGGTGGTTGGCGTCGTACGCGCCGGCTCCGTATTCCGCTCTCCCCTCCTCAAACTCTAGCCCCACCAGCCACAGGCTGAGTCGACGTCGCTCAGGGTTGGGCTTGGGTTTGCGAGTGACCCAGGACGGCGCGCAGCTCGGCGGTGAGCGCCTCGGCGACCTCGGGTCGACCGTGGAACGCAGCCGGTGTGGTCTGGAAATGGGCGATCCTCCACATACCGCCGCCGTCGTCAACCGCGACAACCGCTTGGATGGCGTTCACCTCGGGCTTGATGTCGGTCGCGCCGGGAGGAACCATGCCGGCGACGCTGCGCAAGAGCATGACGCCGGGCCCGAGCAGCCGCACCTCACGCACCTTGGCTACATAGGTAGCCGGCGCGTGATCGGCAAAGATCCCTTGCAGGTGGTCGGTAATCGCGGCGCGCGTCTCCACGCGGCTGCCGTCGAAGCCGACCAAGCTCCCATCGTCCGTGAAGAGGGCGCCGAACCCAACCGCGTTCTTGGTGTTCCAGCCCTCGAGGAGCCGCCAGTAAAGGGTCTCGATCGCCGGAGGTTCAGCCATATCCGGCGATCAACCTACCGGTCGCCAGGTCCCCGCGAATCCGGCAAGGCTGGCCGCGCAGCAGAATGGAGTTCATGGCCCTTTCTGAGAATGACATCTCGTTTCTTGAGGTCAACCATTCGGCGGCGATGATCACCATCGGGGCCGACGGGCTTCCGAAGGTCGCTCGGGTTGCCGTCGCGCTCGTCGACGGCAAGTTGTGGAGCAGCGCCACCCAAGACCGCACCCGTACCAAACGGCTCCGGCGTGACTCTCGCTGCACCCTCTACGTGTACGACCCAGCGTTCTCCTGGCTCGCCCTTGAAACAACAGTGAAGATCCTCGACGGCCCTGACGCGCCGGAGCTCACCGTTCAGCTCTTCCGGCGGATGCTCGGGCGGCCAACCGGTCCGTTGAACTGGTTCGGACAGGAGGTCGAAGAAGACGACTTCCGCCGGATGATGGTTGAGGACCGACGCCTGATCTTCGAGTTCGACGTGCACCGCACCTACGGCGCGCCGGGCTAGCCGTTTCGTCGGGATGTAATCGGGGTGACCTCGAACTCGAAGTCGGCGGCGCGGAACGCAACGGCGAAGTAGCGGAAGAACGAATGGTGCCCCAGCAGCCCCCAGCTATACGGCCGTGGTTTGAGCGACCTCTCAACGAGCGTCGCGGTGAGTTCGAAGTCCCGTCGAATTTTCGTGCAGGGCAATCGCTGTGATCCGAGTGGTTTCGGGCGCCGATCACGACGATCGCCGTGCAGCAGATGCGGGGGATACTCAGTCGCCTGTACGAGAAAGAGGGCCGTCCATGAGAGCAGATGAGCAAGCCCGTTCTAGGATGACCGCCCCGGCCGTTGCGGCGCGGGAGAACAGAGGTCCAGATGGCCGAGCGCACTGAATACCAGCCGGGCACGCCCTCGTGGGTCGACCTCGGAAGCCCCAACGCCGAGGAAGCTGCCGCCTTCTACGGCGAGCTCTTCGGATGGACGGCGGAGATGGACCCACGTCCCGAAGCAGGTGGCTATGGCATGTTCAAGCTTCGGGGCAAGAACGTTGCCGGGCTCGGGCCGCAGATGAACAAAGAGCACCCGCCGTTTTGGAACGTCTACTTAAGCGTCGACGACGCGGCCGCCACATTGGCCAAGGCCACCGAGGCTGGCGGCGAGGTCGTCATGGGGCCGATGCAGGTTTTCGACGCCGGCACCATGGCCATCATCCGAGACTCGGTGGGTTCGTTTGTGTCGATCTGGCAGCCCGGCGAACACATCGGTGCCGAGTTGGTCAACGAGCCGGCGACGTTCGGTTGGAACGAGTTGGCCACCAAGGATCTCGCCGGCGCGCGCGACTTCTACAGGTTGGTCTTCGGGTGGGGCGTGCAGGAAGAAGCGGGTAGCGACACCGCGGCCATCTTCACCGTCGACGGCAACGTCGTGTGTGGCGCCCATGTGGCCGGCGACGGCGAGTTCCCGGCCTGGTCGGTGTGGTTCGCAGCCGAGGATTGCGACGCGTCGGTAGCCAAGGCCAAGGGGCTCGGAGGGTCGGTGCTCATGCCGCCCAACGACATGGACTTCGGGCGCGGCGCGGTCGTCGCCGACCCACACGGCTCGGCTTTCGGCATCGCTGCTCCCAACCCCGACGCGGTCGACGTTTCGTAGCACCAGGCCGGGAGGTAACGGTGGCTTGGTAGCTGCGTGTGGGCGCCACCTCGATGAGTCGGGATCGCTTGTCGCCGGCTTCTAACGTCGCCTAGGACGGACTTATCGAAAGCGATATACTTACGGGTCATGTACGGAACGTTTGTCCGCGCCGTTCGGGAAGCCCGGTCGCTCACCCAGAAGCAGCTGGCGGAGACGTCTGGTGTTCGCCAGGAGAACATCTCCGCGATCGAGAGCGGGCGCCGAGTTCCATCTGCCGACACCCTCAACCGGCTGCTCGTCGCCTGCGGCTTCGAGCTCACGGCAACAGCGGGCGCCCGCGCGATTTACTGCCCGCTTCCGCACCAGGGGTGGTTCCCCGACGAGGATCTTCCGGCTCGTTCGTCGTCAGACCCGCCTGACGAGCAACCGGTGCTTGCTCCAGCCGCTTCGATGCAGGAGCGGGTGCGTGTCATCACGGCCGTGCTTGAGGCCGTCGACGCAACTATGGGTCCGTGAGCCTCGCCGACCTAGTAGTCGACGTCCACCGCCGACTCAGCGCGGCGCGCCGGGCCCACGCGTTCGGCGGAGCGTTGGCGTTGGCGTACATCGCCGAACCTCGAGGCACTGTCGACGTTGACGTCAATGTGTTCTCGCCGGTCGCCGACATGGAAACAGTGATCGAAGCGTTGGCCGTGCTCGGGCTGCGCGCTGAACAGCCGAGCGAGAACTGGATGGCAATGGCCGGTATCCGCCTCCGGCGCGACGACAACCCGTACGCCGTGGATGTGTTTCCTTCGCTCGACGAGCGGTATGGCGAGATTCAGCGCCGCTGCGTCAGGCACCCCTTCGGGTCGGACCGGGTCATGCTGCCGTTCTTGTCGGCCGAAGACCTGGCCGTGTTTAAGCTGTCGTTCGGCCGAGACAAGGACTGGGTCGACCTTCGCGCCATTGCCCGCTCACGACCTGAACTCGACGTCGACTACATCGAGCGGCAGCTCCTCGCGCTCCGCGGCGCGGGCATGCATCCGAGAATCGTTCGCTTGCGGACGCTGCTACGCGCCGGCGTGCAGCGATCGTTCCGTCTCGCGCCGCGCACGCTTGAGTTGCTCGACCATGAGGCGGAGGCGAGCGCCACAACCCGCAACGCGTTGGCAGACCGGCTCCTTGGCGAAGCACTGAGGGTGGAGCACCATCCGCTTGTCCGCTTTCACCTCGGAGCCGGCGGTCGGCGCCAGCCGCTGGTCGTCGGTACGCGGCTCTACGTTCATCAGGTGGTTGCCACGCTGCGTGCCGCCGGTGGCAACCTCGATGAGGCAGCCGAGTACCTCGGGCTCCCCCCGGGCCCGGTACAGGCAGCGAGGAACTACTACGCCGACTTCCAGCACGAGGTTGACGCCGACGCGGCCGCTGCCGAGCGGTCGGAGCAGTTCGAACACGAACGCTGACAACGCCGGCAGCGGGCGGTGGGTTGAGGCTCGCCCTCGACCATCACTACTCCACGCAGATCGCGATCCAGCTTCGTGACCGCGGCCACGATGTCGTGGCGGCCGTGGAACGGGGATGGCGTGCGGAGGACGACGAGCCGTTGCTCGCCCTCTGCGCGGACGAGCAACGGGCACTTCTCACCAACAACGTCGCCGATTTCACGGTGATTGCCGAGCGGTGGGCAGCCAGCGGGCGCCCCCACTTCGGGATGATTTTCACGTCTGACACCTCTATGCCTCGAAGCCGCCGAACGATTGGGCGCTACGTCGATGGTTTGGATTCACTTCTGGAGGAATATCCCGGCGACGGCGCGTACATGGACCATGTCCATTGGCTCTGAGCTCGGGTGTAGCGGGAACAACCCGCCTCCCGTCAACGGCGGTCAGGTCAACAGCGCGCCGACCAAGTCGGGCCAGTGCTCAGCCTTGTAGCGCCCTCGGGAGCGACGCCTCGTGCACGAGATGGAGGCGGCGGGTAGTGCGGGTGAGGGCGACGTAGAGGGCGCGGTAGCCGTTGCGGCGCTCGGCGACGATTTCAGCAGGTTCGACAACGATGACGGCGTCGAACTCGAGCCCCTTGGCGCCGTCGACGGAGTAGACGGCCAGTGGTTGCTCGAGGGCTCGTGAGCCGGTGTCGGGCGCGCCGAGAGCAGCGCGTAGATCGTCGACCAGTGCCTCTGGCGCGATGACTGCGGCGCGCCCGGTGCCGATGTCGTCGAGCTCGGCGCGCGCCGCGGCCGCTGCGGCGTTGACAAGGTTGCCGGCCATGGCGCGGGTGACGGCGGGCGGCTCTCCGGTGGAGCGCACCGAGCGCGGCGCGGTGAGCCCCGGTGTGGCCGCGGCCAGCACACGCGCCGCGAGCTCCATCACCTCCGACGGTGTGCGGTAGTTCACCGACAGCTCGACGATTCGGGATCCCTGGCGGCCGGGCAGCTGTGACAACAGATCGTCCCAGCGCAGGGTGGCGTGATCGCCGCTGCCCTGTCCGAGATCGCCCAGGATGGTCATCGATTCGCTCGGCACGCGCCGTCCGATCATGCGGGCCTGCATGGGCGAGAGGTCTTGGGCCTCATCGATGAGAACGTGTCCGAACGTTCGCGTTCCGAGATCGCCCTCGCCGTCGCCATTGTCAGTGCGGATCCACTGCGAGAGGTGCTCGCGCAGGTCAGCTTGCATGAAGGCGTCGACGGGCCCGACGTCGGCCATCGTGCGTTCGATCATCGCTTCCTCATCCGACGAGGCCCGGTCGGCGCGCCGGCCCCGGCGCGCCGGGATCGGGCCCAGGTGCAACGCGGCCTCGTCGAGCAGGGCGACGTCGTCCTCGGTCCAGGCCACGTCGGCGGGCCGCCGTTGGCGTGGTCGCTCCAGCGCCACTCGCTCGTCGGGCTTCAGCACGCCGCGAGCGGCAAGTCGCAGGAGAGCGGAAGAGCCGAACAAATCGTTGAGCAGCGCGGTCGGAGTGAGCAGGGGCCACATCCGCTCAACGGCCGTCGCGTAGGCACGCTCGCCGTGGAGTTGGTGCTCCAGGTCGGCGCGCAGGTTCTCGTCTTGATCGATGCCTTGGCGCCCCCACCACTGGTCGACGAGCAGCCGAGTGACCAGGCGCTCGAAGGCGCCGCGCCGCTCATTGTGGGTGCCGCGCCGGCGCTTCACCTGGCGCACGATCTGATCGGTGTCGTCGGGTGTCAGGGTGAGAAGGTGGGCCCCAAGGGGGATCGAAGCGGGCCGACCGAGAGGACGCTGGCGCTGACGCACGGCGCGTGCCAGCAACTTCGCCATCCGGGGTTCGCCCTTGACCCGCACCGCCTCGGACGTGTCGCGACCGGTCGCCGTGACCGCCGGCACCAGGGTGGCGGGTGTGGCGAACGCGACCGTTTGCTCGCCAAGGGATGGGAGGACCTGTTCGATGTAGCGCAGAAAGACCCGGTTGGGCCCGACCAGCAATACCCCCGACCGCTCCAGCGGGAAGCGGTGGGTGTAGAGGAGGTAGGCGGCGCGATGCAGGGCTACTGCCGTCTTGCCCGTGCCCGGCCCGCCCTGCACGACGAGCGTGCCCCGGAGGGGGGCCCGGATGATCTCGTCCTGCTCTCTTTGAATGGTGGCCACGATGTCGCCCATCCGCCCGGTGCGTGCCCGGCGGAGTGAAGCCAAGATGGCGGCTTCCCCGACCAGGACCAGATCGTCGTCAACCTCGTCTCCGTCGCCGAGAAGGTCGTCCTCGATACCGATCAACTGGCGCCCGCGCATGAGGAAGTGGCGGCGCAGGATGAGTCCCATCGAGGTTCCTGGGGTTGCCCGGTAGAACGGTTCCGCAGCCGGCGCGCGCCAGTCGACGACGAGGGGCTCGTTGCTTTCGTCGGCGATCGCGATGAGCCCGATGTAGAGGCGCTCACCGGTGTCGAGGTCGATGCGTCCGAACACGAGGCCCGCATCTGCGTCTCGCAGCGCGGCCAGCCGACGCTCGGTGACCTCGACGCGGACGTCGCGTTCGAAGCGCGCCGAATGGGTGCCGCCGTGGCCGTATTGCAAGACGTCGGCAGACACGGCGCGCGCCTGGGAGCGCATGTCGTCGAGGCGGGCGTAGGCCCGATCGATTGCAGCTTGCTCGGCCGCCAGCTCGGGGTGCGTCGTCAGGCTGCGAGTCCTCTGTGGTGGGTTGTGGCCCGGCGCATCCGCCGGGAGGGGAGCCGACAATCCTACGACCGCACGCGCCGCCGCTCGGTCACGAGGTCACGGGGCGGTCCATCCCCTTGATCACTAGAGTGACAACCGAGGGCGATCGCGTCCTTCAAAAGGGGGATGCGATGACGGGTCGCATGCGAATCGTCGCGGCAGAGGCATTTGGTACTGGCTTCCTTGTGCTCGGGGGATGCGGCACCGCCGTGCTCGCCGGCAACAAGGTGGGCTTTGGGGGAGTAGCCGCGGCTTTCGGGTTGAGCCTTCTGATCATGGCCTACGCCATCGGGCCGATCACGGGCTGTCACATCAATCCTGCGGTGACCATCGGTCTGGCCGCGGCCAAGAAGACGCCGTGGGAAGAGACGCCGTTCTACATCGGTGGCCAGCTGGTGGGTGGTCTGATCGGCGCGCTCATCCTGTTCGCCATTGCGAACGGGGTGAAGGGGTTTTCTGCCGGCGCGTCGGGGTTCGCGTCCAACGGGTTCGCCGATCATTCACCGGGCGGGTACAACCTGGCGTCGGTGGCGGTCACCGAGATCGTGATGACTGCCTTCCTCCTCTTCACCGTGGTGTCGACGCTGCACCGCAAGTTCTCTGTCGGCTTCGGCGGACTCGCCGCTGGGCTCGTGCTCACGCTGGTGCACCTCATCTCGATCCCTGTCGACAACACGTCGGTCAACCCGGCGCGCAGCCTTGCCGTGGCCGTCTTTCAAAGCGATTGGGCTCTCGAGCAGCTGTGGGTGTTCATCCTCTTTCCCGTGATCGGCGGTGTGGTCGGTGCGGTGCTGTTTCGTGCTCTTGCCGGCCGAGAGGCCGATGCCGAGATCCCGCTGGGCGAAACGACGGCCCAGTGATGCGGCGGCGCGCCGCCAACAAGACCGACGCCCCCGTCGTGATCACGGCCACGCTGCTCACCGAGGACAGTCGTGATCTCGCCATCACCATCCCCCCGGGTTAGTGCTTCGGTAGCGGCGTGCTCTCGCCGAGCTGAGAACGGGACCCTTCGATCGCTCGGCGCACCACCTCTTCCACGTGGACGGGATCGACGCCCAGGGCCTGGCCGACGTGTACCGACCAGATCTCGGATCGGAGGTTGTTCTCGAAGTCGAGCTTGCTGCGGATGTCGGCCCGCTCGGCCTGGCGGTTCTGGCTGACCATCACGAAGGTCGCGAGGAAGATGGCTTCCAAGCTGACGATCATCGTCAGCAGGCCGAACGGGAACTTGTCGAACGTGATGGCCGCCCCCAAGAGACCCACATTGAGCACGATCCACACGCCGAACCAAGCGGCATGGATGTAGACGAACGTAAGGGAGCCCGCGAACTGTGTCACCCGGTCGGCGGCGCGATCTTCGGCGCGCTTCACCGCCCTCAGGAGTTGGCGCTCGTCGCCGATGCGCCCCACCAGCACCGGGAAAAGGTTTCCATCCTCGACGCCATCGGCTTGGTCGATCACCTGGCACGCCGGACAGGTGAGGCTCTTGTGCTCTCCATCGCTCATGTCCAAATCGCTCATGTCCAAACGGTGCCACAACGGCGCGCCCTCAAGGTGTTCAACCGGACGAGGCAGAATGCGGGCCATGGACCAACGGCTGAGCCTCGTCACCTTGGGTGTGAGCGACCTGGAGCGGGCACTGCATTTCTATGAGGCGCTGGGCTGGCACAGCTTCAACGGCACCGCCGACGACGTCGTGTTCTTCCAGGCCGGGGGCATGATCGTGGCCCTGTGGCATCGTGACAAGCTGGCCGGCGATTCCGCGGTTGAAGATTCCGGGGGCTGGGGCGGGGTGACGTTGGCGTACAACACTCGTTCGCCGCAGGAGGTCGACACCGTCATCGCCGAGGCCCGCGCCGCCGGCGCGGCTATCGGGCGGGAGCCGGCGGAGACCTTCTGGGGCGGCTACTCCGGCGTCTTCATCGACCTCGACGGCCATCCCTGGGAAGTGGCCCACAACCCGGGGTGGAGCATCGGCGCCAACGGCGCGGTCAGCCTCGAGCCCTAACCGGCGCGGCGCGGCGCGGCGCGAGCGTTCGCCGAGCGAGCGCGCGAGGATGTTGGCGTGAAGGACTCCTCGGTGGCCGAGGGGTTTGCCCCCCTGTTCAGCAGTGTGCTGGGAGGGAACCTCCCGTTTGCCGTCCGGTTCTGGGACGGCAGCGAGATCGGGCCGCCCAATGGCCCGGCGACGTTGGAGATTCGCTCGCCGCGAGCGCTGCGGCGCGTCCTCTACGCGCCGGGTGAGCTTGGGTTCGCCCGGGCCTACGTGCTGGACGAGCTCGAAATCCACGGCGACCTGGCGGCATTCCTGCGGGAGTTGCTGACGGCCAACCCCGACGTGAAGGTCAAGCCCCGGGCCTGGGTCGGCGCGGTGGCGGCAGCGGCGCGCACCGGTGTGCTCGGCCTGCCCCTCCCCGCGCCGGAGGAAGAGGTCAGGCTTCGTGGCAACCGGCATTCTCAGGCTCGCGACGCGGCGGCGATCGCCCATCACTACAACGTGTCCAACGCCTTCTACGAGATCGCCCTTGGTCCTTCGATGACGTACTCGTGCGCCCGATTCGAGCGCGCCGACGCGTCGCTCGAGGAGGCCCAGGCCTCCAAGCACGAGCACGTCGCTCGCAAGCTCGGCTTGGAGCCGGGGATGCGCCTCCTCGATGTCGGCTGCGGGTGGGGCGGCATGGCCATCCACGCGGCCGTCAATCACGGCGCCGAGGTGACGGGGATCACGCTGTCCAAGCCGCAGCAGGAACTGGCGCGGAAGCGGGTAGCCGACGCCGGTGTCGAGCACCTGGTCGAGATCCGCCTCCAGGACTACCGCGACCTCGGCGGCGAGCAGTTCGACGCGGTGTCCAGCATCGGCATGTTCGAACACGTGGGCCACGCGCACCGTGACGCGTACTTCCGGGCTCTCGCCGTGGTTCTCCGCCCCCAGGGTCGCCTCCTCAACCACGCCATCTCCACGCCCGGAGGGGCAGTCGACAAGCGCACCTTTGCCGCGCGCTACGTGTTCCCCGACGGGGAATTGCAAGATATTGGCGACGCGGTGCTCGGCGCCGAGGCTGCCGGGCTCGAGGTGCGCGATCTGGAATCGCTCCGGGAGCATTACGCCATCACGCTCCAGCGCTGGGTAGCCAACGTGGAGGCGGAGTGGCATCGGGTCGTCGAGGTGATTGGCGAAGCCAGGGCCCGGGTGTGGCGCCTGCACATGGCCGGCTCGGCGATCAGCTTCGAGCGGGGATCCATTGATGTGCACCAACTACTTGCCGTAAAGCCCGGGCCCAACGGTGAAAGCGGTATGCCGTTGAGCCGCCCTGTTTAGCGCTCGACTGACGCGCCGGCAGACGGCCTTACGTGCCAGCCCGGAAGGTCGTTGCCGCGGTGGGCGAGCGCGACCACGCAACCGCCGAAGCCGGCGCCGGTCAGTCGAGCACCGATGACCTTGGGCATCGAAGCCAGCTTGACCACGAGCTCGTCGAGCTCGGTGGTGCTCAGCTCGAAGTCGTTACCGGATCGTCGATCGTTTCGACGTCGGCGAGCGTGGCGTCTCGCAACGGCCCGATCTCGTTCTTGGCGGCCTCGCACTCGGCGCGCCGCTCGGGAAACCGACTGGTCTCCGTCCGGGTTGTCGAGCGAACTGTCGCCGCTGCTGTCATCCGCCACGAGCCCCATCACATCACGCACGCCAAGACCGGCGCCGTCGAGGTTCTCACCTGACTGGGCTGCCGCCCGCACGACTTTGGCATGATGCACGGCATGTCACCTTCCAAATGGACGCCGTGCGCCGGCGCAATCTGTCTCGCCCCCAGCCTGCTGGCTGCCGATTTCGGCCACCTCGCCGATGCTGTCGCCTCCCTCGAGGGCAGTGGCACCGAGCGCCTCCACGTCGACGTCATGGACGGCGTCTTCGTGCCCAACTACACCTTCGGTACCGACACCGTGCGGGCCCTGAAGAAGGTCACCGATCTTCCCCTCGAACTGCACCTCATGATCATCGAGCCCGAGCGTCACTTCGAGACGTTCAAGGGGGCGGGAGCCGATGCGATCACCGTGCACTACGAGGTGTCGCCCCACCTCCACCGCAGCCTCACCGAGATCCGCAAGCTCGACATGCGCGCCGGCGCGGCTATCAACCCGAGCACACCCGCATCGTGTCTCGACGACGTGCTCGAAGAGTGCGACCTGGCCCTGGTGATGACCATCAACCCTGGCTTCGGTGGCCAGAAGCTCGTACCCCGCATGCTGAAGAAGGTGCGCCAGGTGCGCGATGAGATCGAGCGACAGGGGCTCGCCACCGAGGTCGAGGTCGACGGTGGCGTCGACGCCAGCAACGCCAAGGCGTGTGTCGACGCCGGCGCCAACGTGTTGGTGGCGGGCACAGCTGTCTTCGGCCACGCCGACGGCCCGGCCGCGGGCGGGCGCGCCGTGCTCGACGCCGCTGGCGCGCCGGTGTCCGACTCGACCGGCTGACCCCGTGCGCGTCGCCGCCCTCTGTCCAAACTCCGGAAGCGTCTGACGTCTCGCCCCACCCGCGTATCCTCGGCATAACCAGCGCGCGATCACAGGCACGCGCGCCACGAGAACTGAGGCTTCGAGAATGAAAGCGATCATCGTCCCCGAGTTCGGGGACCCTTCCGTACTGACCCTCGCCGACATCCCCGCGCCGGCACCCGGACCCGGCCAGCTACTCATCAGCGTCACCGGCGCCGGTGTCGGTCCCTGGGACGCCAAGGCGCGCCGGGGCATGTTCGGTCCCCGGAAGTTTCCCTACATCCCCGGCGCGGAGCTGTCGGGCATCGTCGAAGCGGTCGGCACCGGAGTCGACGGCTTTGCCGTCGGCGACGAGGTCTTCGTGTCAACCGGGGTCGGCGCCTACGCCGAGCTGACAGTGGCCGACGCCGACCGGGCGGCGCGCGCGCCGTTCAGCATCGACCTCGTCGATGCCGGCGCGGCAGCGGTCGGCGCGGGCACAGCCATGGAGGGACTTGACGACCACCTGCACATCGGCCCGGACGAGACAGTGCTGATCGCCGGCGCAGCCGGCGGCATGGGCACGTTCGCGGTGCAGATCGCCAAGGCCCGCGGCGCGCGGGTGATAGCGACCGCCAGCCCGTCGAACCACGACTACCTCCGCAGCATCGGTGCCGACGAGGTGCTCGACTACCACGGCGACTGGGTCGCGGCAGCGCAGCCAGTCGACGCCGCCTTCGACTGCGTCGGCGCGACAACGTGGGACGGGTGCGTCGCCGCCCTTCGCGACGGCGGGCGCGCCGTGAGCATCCTCCCGAACGTCTCTCTCGAGACCGATAGAGACGTTGTCCTGAGCACGTTTTCCGCCCGGATCACCGGGGAGCGATTGGCTGACGCGGCCGGGCTGATCGACGAGGGAAAGGTGCGAGTCGAAGTCACGGCGCGCCTTGATCTCGCCGAGGCGACGAAGGCGCACGAAATGATCGAGACCGGTCACACGAGAGGCAAGATCGTCCTTATTCCGTGAGTGCGCGCAACGCTTAGGTGCTCGCGACATTCATTGCCGGAACGAAGAAGTAACGCGATAATTCGAGGACATGATCCTCGGCCTTGGCGGGAAAAACCGACGACCGACACGCGAACAGCTCGAGCAAGAGGCGGCTGACATCATCGCCGAGCTGGTGGCCTCAGGCCGCCCGCCGCCCGAGGTGTGGCGCAAGGCGCAGGAGTGGCGCGCGGCCCACCCCGCGCCGGGCCCCAGTTGGTATGTGGACGAGAACCCCACGGCCGCGCCGGCTCCCGTCATCGGTGCCGCGCTCGTGCCCCGCGTCGTGCGAATGCCCGCTGAGCTGTTAGCCGATCACCGCGAGGTCGGCGATGACCGGCCGGTGGTCGCTGCCTTTGCCGATTCCCTCGGCGATGCCGACGACGGCGAACTGGTGTGAGACCAGCACGTGATCGAGGCGTACGAAGGCGGGGATGACCCGCAGGTCGCGGGGCCACGTGGTTGCCCATCCCCGTCCCCGTTCGGTGTGAGCGTCGCGCAGCCCGGCGTCGAGTAGCGCGCGGAATGGGCGGTGCCCGAAGCTGGCGTTGAAGTCGCCGGCCACGACGAGAGGGCCCCTCTCGCTGGTGACCGATCGACGGATGGCCGCGAGTTGGCGTTCCCACTGCGTAGCGCCCGGCGCGCCGAACGGAGCGTTGGTGTGGATGTCGTAGATGCGAATGTTCTTGTTGCCGACGGTGACGGTGACGCGGGCGTTGATCATCCCGTCGACGTCCCAAGTCGCGGCGTCAGACATGGGCAGGTTGGAGAGGACAGCGCTGCCGGTAGGCATGAGCCGGGGCTGGATCAAGGTGAACTCGAAGTTGTCGACGATGCCGGTTCCCCGCAGG
Source organism: Actinomycetota bacterium (assembly GCA_030947365.1). Classification (GTDB taxonomy): domain Bacteria; phylum Actinomycetota; class Acidimicrobiia; order Acidimicrobiales; family AC-14; genus JALZBN01. The sequence goes on along the minus strand of JALZBN010000002.1, from coordinate 10,600 downwards.
GCCTCGAGGTTGGCGGGCGACAGCTCTTGGAGCAGCACGACGTCGGGCCGGGCCCGGCGGATCTCCTCGGCCATGGGCACCATCTGGGTGTTCGTGTACTTGAGGTTGGCCGAGAAGATGCGGATGTGCGGCGCGCCGCCGGCGGCGGCCGGCAACGGGCGCGCCGGGCGCAGCTCCGGCAGAATCCACGCCAGATGGAGGGCGATGAGCGCGCCGGCGACGACACTGAGTGCCCGCTGGCGGGAGAACAGGCCTAGTCCCAAGGCGGCATAGGCAGGGAGGAACCACAACGGGGTGATGGCCTCGGCCGCAATCACGACCGAACGGCCCTCCAGTTGGGAGAGCCGCGCCGCGGCGAGACCTGCCGGTGGGAGCGCGCAGGCCCAACCCATCCACGCCGAAACCCTGCGCCGGCGCGTCAAGGGCGAGGAAGGCCGAGGACCCGCTCGCCGAGGACGGTGCGCAGGATCTCGGAGCTGCCGCCCTCCAGGGTCGAACCCCGTGAACGGAGGAACGCGCGGTGAATGCCGCTGCCAACCAGTCCGACCTCGGTGGGCTGGTCCATTTCGTAGGAGCCGTAGAGCATCCCCGAGGGACCGAGGAGCGTGAGGCAGAAGTCGTAGATCCGCTGGTTCAGCTCTGCACTGGCGAGCTTTGCCGCCGCGCCGGCCGGACCAGGCGGGCGCGCCGGCGAGGCTGCGACCGGCGGCACCAACGCGGCGACGCGCCGGCTCAGAAGCCGCACCACCTCGGCGTCAGCCCACAACTGCAAGAGCTGCTCGCGCAGCACAGGATCTTTGTCGGGACGGTCGTGCCACAAGCGCATGGCCTCGCCGATGGGTCCTGAACCGCGGACCACGGCGCGGCTACCGAGCCACGCTCGCTCGCGGGCCAGCGTCGTCATGGCGATGTGCCATCCGCTGCCGACCTCGCCGAGCCGCTCGGAGTCGGGCACTCGAACGTCGCGCAGTGACACCTCGTTGAGCTCGGCTTGACCTGTCATCTGCCGCACCGGCGTGATCTCTACGCCCTGCGCATCCATGTCGACGATGAAACAGGTGAGGCCATCATGGGGCTTTACACCCCGCTCGGACCGGGCCAGCAGGAGTCCCCACTTGGCCGCATGAGCCAACGTGACCCACAGCTTGGTGCCGTTGATCTCCCAGTCGTCGCCGTGTCGTTGGGCGACGGTCTCGATGCCGGCCAGGTCGGTGCCCGCGCCGCTCTCGGAGTAGAGCTGGCACCAGACCTCCTCGCAGGTGAACAGAGGGCGCAGATGGCGCTCGGCCTGCGCGCTGCTTCCATAAATGGCGAGCGTCGGCGCCGCGACCCCGACACCGATGGGATTGCGTGTCTTGTTGGACGGAACGTTGGCTGCCTCTAGGCGCTCGTCGACGACAACTTGCAGTGCGGGACGTGTCGCCGACCCACCCAGGCCGACGGGAAAGTCGACCCACGCCAATCCGGCGTCGAACTGCGCGCCCCAGAACACGACGGGGTTGCGGGCCGCCCGTTGCCCATACTCGTTGAGTAAGGCGTCGAGCGTGCGGGTGATGGATGCCTCGTCGGTGGGCACTACAGCGAGTCCAGGAAAGAGATCACGGCGGCGTTGAACGCCTCAGGCACCTCGAGATTGGAGAGATGGCCCGCGCCGGGCAGTATTTCGAGCCGGGCGTCGGGGATGCGGGCCGCCATCTCGGTGGCCACCTCGGGCGGCGAGGTCTTGTCAGACGCGCCGACGATGACCAGCACCGGCACGTCGATGCCGGCGAGCTCGTCGACAGCGTCGGGCCGGCGGCGCATGGCGTCGAGAGCCCCGATGACGCCGGCGGGAGGGTTCTGCGCCATCAACTTCCGGGCTCGGTCGACGACATCGGGACGATGCTGTTTGGTGTCGTCGCTCAAGAGGTTGTCCAAGGAGGTCTCGATCAGTTCTGCGGTGCCGTGTTCAGTGACCTGGCCCTGCTGCGCCACCCTACGCGCCGCGACTTCCGGCGTGTCTGCGGCGGCGCGGGTATCGGCCAGCACCAGCCCGGCAACCATCTCGCGGTGACGGCGGAGGAACGAGAAGGCGACGTAGCCACCCATGGAGAGTCCGCCGACGACGGCGCGCTCGATGCCCTGGTCTCGCAATAAGGCGGCGACCTCGTCGGCGTAGGCCTCTACTGAATACGCACTCGGATCGTCGGGCGCGCCGGCGTCACCGAAACCGGTGAGGTCTGGCGCGAGCACCTGCCAACGGTCGTGCAGCGCTTCGATCTGATCGCTCCACATCCCCGAGTTGAGCGGGAAGGCGTGAAGCAGGACGACGGCCGGCGGGCTCAAGTGTCGTGTTTCTCCTCGAAGCCCTTCTCCCAGTCGGAGTGACGCTGCTTGGCGTCCTGGATGTAGGGGGAGACGCTGACTGCCTTGATGATCGCCGAGTTGAGGTGCGACGCCGGCGACTTGAGCGGGCGTACCACGTCCATGAACAGCACGACGCGTGTGCCGTCGGTGTCGTTCCACGCCGCGTGCTCGAAGGAGTCGTCGAACAAGAGGCTCTTGCCTTCTTCCCAGTGAGCAACTTCACCGTCGACCTTGATGCCGCACTTTTCGGCTGGCTCGGGCACGATCAGCGCGAGGTGGTAGCGCAGCACGCCTTTCCAAGGGCCGCAGTGCTCGGGGATGTGCTTGTGCGGCCCCAGGATCGAGAAGAACGCCGTCTTCATGCCCGGGATGGCTTCGAGCAGCTTGGTGGTCTCCGGGCAGCGGGCGCAGTTGGCTTCCGACTTGAACCCGTAGCCGTAGAAGAAATACGTCTTCCACTTGTCGTCGTCGGTGATCGTCGCCTGGTCGACCGAGATGTCCTGGAAGTTCGGCAGGTCGTCCTGAAACCGGAGCACTTCGTCGAGCTCGGCGCGGACCTTCTGCCAGTTGGCCTCGAGCGTGTCGACCCACGGAAACACCGACGGCGACAGGTACGCCGTGGTGTCGACGAGCGACGACCTGACGATCAGCCGCCCCAGGCCCTGGAGGACTCGCGCCCCCGCTTCCAGCGAAGCCTCGCCGATCTTCTCCTTGAGCGTCGTGCCCATGATCGCCATCCTACGTAAGCTTGTTGCCGCGTGACTGCGGACCTGTTCGACAAGTGTGCCTCGGCCCGGGTGCAGGAGTACCGGATGGCCGACGCCATAGGGATCCTGCCCTATTTCCGGGAGATGGCGAGCGAGGCCGGCCCGGTCGTCAAGCACGAGGGCCGCGACGTCATCATGCTGGGCTCCAACAACTACCTCGGTCTCACCGGCGACGAACGGGTGAAGCGGGCGGCCATCGAGGCGGTCGAGAAGTACGGCAGCGGGTGCACCGGCAGCCGGCTGATGAACGGCACCCTTCCGATCCACTTGGAGCTGGAAGCCGAGCTCGCCGACTGGCTGGGCTACGAGGCCTGCCTCGTGTTCACCACCGGCTACTCCGTGAATCTCGGATTGGTCTCGACCCTGGTGAGCTCACGCGATGTCGTCTTTGTCGACGCGTCGAGCCACGCCAGCATCATCGACGGCGCCCGCCTGGCGTCGGGTTCGCTGCGGTCGTTCCGCCACAGTTCGGTCTCCGCGCTGCGACGGCGGCTGGAGAGCTGGCACGCCGAAGGCGAGGGCGGCGCGCTGGTGGCCGTCGACGGCGTGTACTCGATGGAGGGCGACATCGCGCCGGTCGAGGCCGTCGCCGCCGTGTGCTCGGAGATGGGCGCCCGGCTCTTGGTCGACGAGGCCCACTCGCTCGGCGTCGTGGGTCCCAAAGGTGCCGGGGTCGCGGCCGAGGCCGGCATCAAGCCCGATCTCATTATGGGCACGTTCTCGAAGTCGCTGGCGTCGTGTGGTGGCTTCGTCACCGGGTCTCGTGACGTGTTGGACTTCATCCGCATCGCCTGCCGGCCGTTCCTCTTCACCGCTTCGGGTGTGCCGGCGGCGACCGCGGCGGCGCTGGCTGCACTCCGTATCGCCCGAGACGAGGACTGGCGGCGCGAGTCGGTCGGCAAGCGGCTCGAGCAACTCCGGCGCGGATTGCGCGAGCTTGGCTACGAAGCCGGGCCCGACAACGCTGCCGCCATCGTCTCGGTGATGATCGGCGACGACGTCGAGGCGGCGCGAATGTGGCGCACGTTGCTCGACAACGGCGTGTTCACCAACTGTGCCTTGGCGCCGGCTGTCGCGCCCGGCGCGGCGATGCTGCGCACGTCGGTCGTGGCAACCCACACCGAGCAGCACATCGACGACGCCCTCCACGCCTTCGAGGTGGCCCGATCGACGTTGGCCTAACAGGAGCGACCGGGGCCCTCGGGTCCCGGCTCCTTCCATTGCTCCTCGCTGATCCCGACGTTGTGCGGGTGCGGTCGGTGGCGCGCCGTCCCTTGGCTGTTTCTCACCCGAAGCTTTCGCACACCCAGGCCGACCTGCGCGACGCTTCGGCCCGCTCGGCGCTCGAGGACGTCGACGTGTTGTGGCACCTGGGATTCCAGTTGTGGCGCGCCGGCAGTCGCAACGTCTTGGGTGACGTGAACGTGGAGGGCACCCGCAACGTGCTCGGCGCGTCTCCGGCGCGCATTGTGTTTGCCTCGTCGGCTGCTGTGTACGGCGCGTGGCCCGACAATCCCTTGCCGCTCGCCGAGTCGCACACGCCCCGACCCAACACCGAGTGCCCGTACGCGGCACAGAAGCTCGAAGCCGAGGCCCTTTGCGCGGCAGCCGCGCCGACGATCACTCTGCGGATCAGCGCCGTGTTGGGGCCCAACGTCGACCCTCAAGTGCGGAAGGCGGCGGGGCGCTACAAGATGATGGTTCCCGCGGTGAAGGGGGTGACCCAGGCGTTGCAGTTCCTGCACGAGGACGACGTGGCCGCCGCGCTGGTGCGCGCCGGAAAGGTCTCGACCGCAGGCGTGTTCAACGTCGCCACCGACGACTGGTTGTCCGAGACCGACATTGCCACCATCGCCGGCAGCCGGGTCATGCGCCTGCCGCTGCGCCTGACGCTGGCAGTGTCGGAGGTAGCGGCGCGCGCCAAGTTCCTTCCCTTCGGCGCGGACCGGGCCTGCATGCTCAACGGTCCCCTCGCCCTCGACCCGTCCGCGGCCGCAAAATCCTTCGGCTGGCAACCGACGAAGACCTCCGCCGAGGTATTGCGCCAAGCCCTCGGCCGCTGAGAATATCGGGGGATCGGCGGCCCGCCTCCCCCTAACGCTTCAACGTGTACTAACCGTGCCGAACCTTCCGATTTCGGGCGAAACCGCACGGTTACTGCAATGGCAAAGTTGGAGGGGCCATCATGCGGCGCGTATTTACGACCGCCGATGCACTGCAAAACGGACTTACTGAGGCCGGGCTGCTCACGGGCGAGCGGCGCGGGCGGTGGCGCAAACTCGAGAAGGGCGTGTGGGTTTAGGGCTGTGACCCGCCGAATCGCTTCGACCGAGCGGTCGGCGCGGTCCTGCGGACGGGGGAGTGGCGAGCGGCAGCCTGGCCGGGACCCTGCACGGCCTCGACGGTGTCACGCTCGGCGCGCCGCTCACCTCACCGTGGCACCGAACCGGGCGACGCGCCGCCCGCTCATCCGCCGCCTGTTGCTCCCACCCGAGCGCATCACGACGGTGTGCGGGATTCCCTGCACCGACGGCCTCCAGACGCTGATCGACCTCGCGCCCGTACTCGACGACCCAACATGGGAACAGGCCCTGGAGTCGGGCCTGCGTAAGGACCTCCTTACCGTCGCCCAGCTCGAAGGCGCGTTGCCGCGGCTCAGTCGTTCTCGCACGCCCGGCACGCGCCGGATCCGCGTCGTCCTCGCCCTGCGTCCCCTGGGCGCGCCGCCGACCGAGAGCCTCCTGGAGACGCTCATGGTGCAGCTGGCGCGCATTGTCCCGAACCTGCCCGAGCCGGTTCGTCAACTCGAGATCTACGACGAGTACGGCAACTTCGTGGCCCGCGTCGATCTCGCGTGGCCGGAGCTCGGGTTGTTCGCCGAGCTCGACGGCCAGCAGCACAAGGGCCAACCGGTCTACGACGCCAACCGGGAGACGAGAGTCGTCGCCGCCACAGGCTGGCTGTGCGGCCGCTTCAGCTGGCACGAGGTTCGGCGCGTGCCGGTTGTCACAGCCCGGCGGCTGGGTGAGCTCGCCGGCCAATGCCGACGGCGCCCCCTCGTCAGTCGTCCAACTTCTAACGTGCAGTAACCGTGGCTCAGCGATGATTTTCGGGCCGGACGCCACGGTTACTACATGTCCATAGGCGCGACGGACGCGGCGCGCTGGGGCGTTGGCGCGCCGGTGCTAGAGCTCGTACTTGTAGAGGCGCCAGGTCTTGTAGTGCAAGCCGCCCAGGGACTCGACGGCCGAGTTCATTGCCGTGTTGGTCTCGAGCACCCACGAGGCTTCGGCCCACTTGATGTGGGACTTGGCGAGCAGGCGGTCGAGGAGGCGCTCGTAGAGAAGGGGACCGAGGGCCCGGGGCTGGTGGTCGGGATGCACGCCGAGGGCGAAGATGCGCGCCTGGGTGTACTTCTTCGTGCCCCGGAGGAGCTTCAGCCAGCCGAGCGGTAGCAGCCGGCCATCGCGGATCTGGCGGACGGTCGTATTGATGTCGGGCAGCGCCAACGCCACGCCCACCGGCGTGCCCGACTTGGTCTCGGCGAGGACGGCGAGGTCGGGGTCGATGATCTGCTTGAGGTTCTTGGCCAGGTGCTTGACCTCGGCCTCGGTCATCGGCGCGAAGCCCCAGTTGCGGGCCCAGGCCGAGTTGTACAGCTCGAAGAACTGGTGCACCTCGGCATCAAAATCCTCCATACGCATGGCGCGCACCCGGATGTCGCCGTTGCGCTCGATGCGGTCGAGCACCCGGTGCTGGCGCTGCGACAACGACACGTTCTCACGCAGGAGCTGCCAGCCCCACAGATCCATGGCCGGCTGCCATCCGGCGTCGGTCCACAGACTCTCGTAGTAGGGCGGGTTCTGGGACGTCAGGATGATGGGTGGATGGTCGAAGCCGTCGACCAGGAGGCCGCACTCGTCGTTGGTGGTGAACGAGCCGGGCCCGACGGCCGTCTTCATTCCCCGCTCGCGGGCCCATCGCCACGCCTCGTTGAAGAGAGCGGCGGCAATGGTGGGGTCGTCGAAGGACTCGAAGAAGCCGATCCAGGCCCACGACTCGCCCTGGAACTCGTTGAACAGGCTGTCGATGCACGCGCCGATGCGCCCGACGGCGCGACCCTCGCGATATGCCATCCAGAGCTGGGTTTCCTGGTGCTCGTTGGCGGGATGCTTGGGCGATAGCCGGTCGTGCACGGCGACACGCAGGGGCGGCACCCAGATGGGATCGGAGCCGAAGAGGCGGAAAGGGAGATCGATGAACTTCCGGCGGCCCAGGATGCTGTTGACGGGTTTTACGTCGACTCTCACGCTCGGGAGGGTAGCCGCCAGCTGCAAAAGACCCCCGGGGCCCCCAGGCAGGTTAAGATATTTCTAATTCTTGGGCAGGGGCTCCGGGGCCTGAAGGGTCGCAAAACATGAGATTTCTAATCGTCTCGGCCAGCATGGGCGGAGGCCACGACGGTGCGGCTCGCGAGCTCCGCACGCGCCTGCGCGCCGAGGGCAACGAGGCGACCATGGTCGACTTCCTCAACGCCATGCCGGCCGGCGCGGGCACGTTCGTTCGCTTGAGCTACAAGTGGGAGCTGAAGTGGTCGCCCTGGCTCTACGAGCTCACCTACCGCCTCTGGTACCTAGCGCCGTCGATGGCGGGTCCTCTTGTCACCCTCATCGGCCTCATCACCAACCGCCGGATGCGGCGCTGGTGCGCTGAGACCCAGCCCGACGCCATCGTGTCGACGTACCCTCTAGCCTCGCTCGTCCTCGGCAACGAGCGACTCAAAGGCCGCCTCAAGGTGCCCGTCGCCACGTTCATCACCGACTTCGCTGTGCACCCGCTCTGGACGCACCCCGGTGTCGACGAGCACTTCTGCGTGCACCCGCAAGCCGCGGCTCAAGCGGCAAAGCAGGCCAAGGGCCCCGCCTCCGCGCCGGGTCCGCTGGTGCCCGACCGCTTCAGCACCGCCCTCCCGCCACGAGCGGCGGCGCGCGAGCACCTGGGCATTGCCCAAGACGAGCGGGTCGTTTTGCTCGTCGCCGGCTCGTGGGGTGTCGGCGACATCGCCGGCACGTTCGACGACGTCCTCGCCACCGGGCGCTACACGCCGCTCGCCATATGCGGCAACAACGAGCGCCTGCGCCGAAAGCTCGAACGCCGGGGCGCCGGTCGGGTCATGGGCTGGACCGACGAGATGCCGATCCTCATGGCCGCCGCCGACGTGCTCGTGCAGAACGCCGGTGGCCTCAGCTGCATGGAGGCCTTTGCCGCCGGGCTCCCCGTCGTCAGCTACCGGCCCATCGCCGGCCACGGTCGCGAGAACGCTGCCGACATGGAGCGCGCCGGCGTCGCCGCCTATATACGCAAGGCCGGCCAGCTCGGCGCGGATCTCGACCGGGTCACCGGCCCCGACCGCGAGCGACTCACCACCGCCGCCCACGCCATGTTCGCCGGCGACGCGGCCGCCGACACCGTGCGCCTCGCCACCGAGCCGCTCCCCGAGAGAGTTCCCGTGCTGGTGCCGGCGGCCCAGGCCAAGTCCCCTCATCGCCGGCGGCTCGCGGCGGCGGTCGCGGCCAGCTTGGCGATGGTCTACGGCGGCCTCACCTTCGGCGTCGGTGTTGCGACGGCGCGAGGTGTGGGTGTCACCAAGGCCCCGGCCGACGCCGACTCCAACGCCGCCTACGTCGCCGTGCGCCTCGGCCCCGGCTCCATCGAAGACCCCGCGCTTCCGCAGTTGCTCGCTGCCGACCACGTCACCGCGGTGGTCGACGGCTCGCTGGCCACCGAGCACCCCGACGCCCTGCGCCGGCTCACCGACGCGGGCGTCGACGTCGCCAACGGCGGTTGGGGCCGGCACACGAACATGCAGTGGCGGCGCGCCCGCGCCGACCTGCGCCGGGCGAGCGATGCCATCCATTCCGCTACCGGGCAGAACGTCCACGTGTTCCTTCCGGTGCGCCGGGTCGATGGTTTCGACCTGGCCTGGGCCCGAGTTGTACACGAGCGTGTTGTGGTGCCGAGCAAGGTACTCACCGACGCGTTTCCCACGTCGGTGAAGCCCGGCGCGATCTACGTTCTCAACGGGCGCCACGCCGACGGTCCCGCGACGGAGCGGATGGTCGAAGACATCAACAGCCGGCTCACGTCGGCCCACGTGGCCCCAGCATCACTCGCCGCCCTCGGGTAACCATCGAGTGCCCCGGCCGGGCGTCATCGTGCTCGCGGGGCTGCCCGGCGCCGGCAAGAGCACGCTCGCGGCGGCGATCTCGGAGCGACTCGCCGACGTCGATGTCGACGTTCGCATCATCGACAAAGACGAGGTGCGCCACGCCCTATTCGCGCCGTGCGACTACAGCGCGGCCGAGCGCGACATCACCTTCTCGGTGATGCTCGACGCGGCGCGCTACCACCTCGGACGGGGACGCACGGTCGTGTTCGACGGCTTGACCTTCTCTCGCCGCACCCAAGTGGCGGCGGCGGAGGCGGTGGCGCGCGAGAGCGACGGGTTCGCCGCCGTCATCGTGTGCGACGTGCCCGTCGAGGTCGCCATCGAGCGCTGCGAGCGTGACGCGGCCGACGGGTCGCATCCGGCGGGCAACCGCGACGGCGATCTTGTTCGACGCGTGGCCGCGGAGATGGAGGAGCCGGGCGGCGCCTACCTCACCATCCCCGCCACCCGTCCGGTGGCCCAGACGGTGGAGCTGGCTCTCACCTACGTGCGGGAGTGTGCCGACACTCGCGACGGTTAGCGTTCCGAGATGGAACTACGAACTCTCGGAACCACCGGTCTCAAGGTCAGCCAACTCTGCCTCGGCGCCATGAACTTCGGCTCGTGGGCCAACACCGATCGCGACGAGTGCACCCGCATCATCCACGCCGCCCTCGACGGTGGCCTCAACTTCGTCGACACGGCCGACGTCTACTCCCACGGTGAGTCGGAGGAAATCGTCGGCGCAGCGCTCGAAGGCCGGCGCGACCAGGTCGTGTTGGCCACCAAGTTCCATGCCCAGATGGGCGACGCGCCGAACCAGCGGGGTAACTCCCGCCGGTGGATCATGCAGGAGGTCGACGCCAGCCTGCGCCGGTTGCGCACCGACTGGATCGACCTCTACCAGGTGCATCGGCCCGACCCTTCGTGCGACATCGATGAGACGCTCGGCGCGCTCACCGACCTCGTGCGCGCCGGCAAGGTGCGCTATCTCGGCAGCTCCACGTTTCCCGCCCACCAGATCGTCGAGAGCCAGTGGACGGCCGAGCGGCGCGGCCGCGAACGCTTCGTCTGCGAGCAGCCGCCGTACTCCATCTTCGCCCGCGGCATCGAGGCCGACGTGTTGCCGGTGTGCCGCCAGTACGGGATGGGGGTCGTGGTGTGGAGCCCGTTGAACCGTGGATGGCTCACGGGCAAGTATCGGAAGGGCAGCCAGGCTCCCGAGGGCTCGCGAGCCACCCGCCAGTCGCAGTTCTTCGAGGGGCCGGAGAACGAGCGC
>JALZBN010000351.1 GCA_030947365.1 Actinomycetota bacterium | reverse complement strand
CGCCAGGGGCGGTACTCCACACTGACGCCGTCCAGGCGTTTCCATGGCTCGACGTGGCGTCGCTTGCCGGGTGTGCGGAGCTCGTTGCCGTCAGCGCCCACAAGTTCGGCGGCCCGAAGGGAGTCGGCGCGCTGGTCGTGCGCGACGCGGTGAGGATCGCGCCGATAGTCCACGGCGGCGGGCAGGAGCGAGGCCGGCGGTCGGGCACGTACAACGTGGCCGGCATCGTCGGGATGGCGGCGGCTATGCAAACGACTGTCAGCCGGCGCGCCGCCACCGTCACGCGGGTGGCCGACCTTCGGGATCGGCTCACCGACGGCTTGCTCGCGGCTATTCCCGACAGTGCGGAGACGGGTGACCGCTCGGCGAAGATCGCCGGGAACTGCCACCTGTCCTTCGGCGGCGTTGAGTCCGAGTCCCTGCTGATGCTCCTCGACGCGGCAGGTGTCTACGCCGCGGCCGGATCGGCGTGCCAGAGCGGTGCCATCGAGCCATCGCACGTCGTCACTGCTGTCGGCCTGTCGCAGGAACGCGCCCTCGGCTCGCTGCGCCTGTCGCTCGGCGCGACCACGACCGACGCCGATGTCGACCTCGCTCTTTCAGCTATCCCCGCTGCCGTCGAGCGGCTGCGCGCGGCATGATCCAGTGACGCGTCGGATTCTCGTGGCCATGTCGGGCGGCGTCGACTCTTCGGTGGCAGCCGCGCTGCTCATCGACCAGGGCCACGAGGTGGTGGGGGTGACGCTGAAGCTGTGGGGCGGCGCGTCCGACTCAGGCTGCTGCTCGGTGGCCGACGTGGACGACGCCCGGCGCGTCGCTCAGCAGCTAGGCATCGACCACTGGGTGCTGAACTTTGCCGACGAGTTCGAGTCTGCTGTCGTGAGTCCCTACGCAGAGGCGCACGCCGCGGGGCGCACACCGAATCCGTGCATCGAGTGCAACCGCCACTTCAAGTTCGGGCACCTGCTCGAGCGCGCTCGCAAGCTGGGCTTTGACGCCGTCGCCACCGGGCACCACGCCCGGGTCGCGCCGGCGCCGAACGGCCGGCTTCGCCTTCTGCGTGGAGCCGACTCAGCGAAGGACCAGTCCTACGTGCTCCACATGTTGGGGCAGAGCGAGTTGTCGCGGTGCCTGTTTCCGGTGGGCGAGATCACCAAGGCCGAGGTTCGGGGGCGGGCGTCCGCCCTCGGGCTGCGCACCGCCGACAAGCCCGAGAGCCAGGACGTCTGCTTCATCACCGCCAGCGCCGGGCGAAAGGCGTTTCTGGAGCCGCGGATCGCACTGCACGCCGGCACGGTTGTCGACCGCGCCGGCGCGACCCTTGGCCAGGTCGAGGCCGTCGAGTTGGTGACAGTCGGGCAGCGGCGCGGCCTCGGCGCGGGTGGTGGCGGTGCTAAGCGGTACGCGGTTGCCGTCGACACCGCGACGGCAACCGTCACCGCCGGCTCCCTCGACGAGCTCATGACCGACCGTGTCGAGCTCGACGAGCTGTCGTGGGTCGACGCCCCGCTCGCCGCGCCGGCCGATATCGAGGTCCAGTGCAGTGCCCACGGCGCGCCGGTGGCGGCGCGCTACGAGGGCGGCACCGTGCACTTTGGCGACCCGCATCGGCGCGTCGCGCCGGGCCAGAGCGTGGTGCTCTACCGCGGCGCCGAGGTCATCGGCGGCGGACTCGCCGTCTAACCCGAGGCGAAATGGCGGCGGCGCGCCTCCTCCAAGACCGCCCCGGGACGGGTGGGAGTGAAGACGACGGCCAGTGCCTCCGCTGGTACCCCCAACCGTTGACCGGGCTTCATCAGGGTGATCGTCGCCGGTTCCCGTAGCCGCAATTCGATGGCGAGGCCGACGGCGCGTTGAGTGAGATCGACGACCTTGTCGCCGCCGGAGCGCGCCGGGCCGACCTCGGCCACCATCCGCCGGGCGAAGAGAACCGGGTCGCGCAGCGAGACGGGGTCGTGCATGACCATGCCCGCGGGGACGAAGACGGCCCACCGGCGCGAGAGCCCGTGCAACGACCGCAGGAAAAGGGCCGCCAGTGCCCATCCGACAACGGTCACGGCCGCGCCGGCGACCCACTGGCGCGCCGCCAGTAG
>JALZBN010000076.1 GCA_030947365.1 Actinomycetota bacterium | reverse complement strand
AGTTACGGCGAGGCCCTCGCTCCAGAGACTCGCCAGGAGTGCCGCAACGCCTGGGGTTGCGAGCTCGTCGACATGTACAGCACGCAGGAGATCGGCTACATCGCGCTGCAGTGTCCTCAGACTGAGCGCTACCACGTCCAGTCTGAAGCGGTGTACGTGGAAGTACTGGATAACGACGGACGGCAGTGCGCGCCGGGCGAGGTCGGCCGAGTCGTCGTGAGCGTCTTGCACAACTTCGCCATGCCCCTGCTGCGCTACGAGCTCGGAGACTTCGCCGAGGTCGGCGGCCAGTGCCCCTGTGGCCGTGGGCTACCGGTGCTCACCCGCGTACTCGGCAGAGAGCGCAACATGCTGGTGCTTCCCGACGGCACGACCACATGGCCCACGTTCCCGGCGCAGTCGTGGGCCCACATCGAGGCCATCCGGCAGCTTCAATTGGTGCAGCTCTCGCCCGACGAGATCGAGGCGCGCACCGTCGGGCCGAGAGCCCTCAACGAGGCGGAGCAAGCGAAGTTCACGTCGATCATCCAAGACCGCTTTGCCCACCAGTTTCGTGTGTCGTTCGACTACCGACAGCAGATCGACAGAACCATGGGCGGAAAGTTCGAAGACTTTGTCTGCCTGGTCGAGACGAGAGGCGGACGAACGGCCGATTAGCGCTTGGAGGCGCAGTCGATGCAGAGCGGCGCGGCCGGCTTGGCTTCGAGGCGAGCCACGGTGATCGCCTGTTGGCACTCCTCGCAGACGCCGTAGGTGCCTTCGTCGAGCTTCGCCAAAGCCGTGCGCACCTCAGTAAGGGTGTCTTGAAGAGACTGCCCGAGAACCTCGACCTCGGCCCGCTCAGCTGTCACCTGGCTGGAGTCGGCAAAGTTCTGGTCGAACGAGAGCGAGGCGGCATCGCCGAAACCCAGCTCGGACAACTGCTGGATCAACTTTGCCTGCTCTTCTTCAAGGGCGGCGCGAAGGTCGGCAAGCGCCGAATCGCTTTTCACCGGTGCAGCCTACCCGTGTCCACGCCCTGTGGCCCGCGGATGGGCATCCTCGTAGACGCGCCGAAGCCGCTCGGTGGACACCTTTGTGTAGATCTGCGTCGTCGAGATCGAGGCGTGACCGAGGAGCTCCTGAACCACGCGGATGTCGGCCCCGTGGTCGAGCATGTGGGTCGCGCAGGAGTGCCGCAGCACGTGCGGAGTCAGTACATCGACGAGCCCGACCTTCGCTCCATAGCCATGCACAATTCGCCACGCCCCCTGGCGCGAAAGGCGACCGCCCCTGGCGTTGAGAAACAGGGCTTCGGCATCGCCGCGCCGGGCCCAGCGGGTGGGCGCCATGGCGGCGCGCCCGGCCGGCGCGAGCCAATCGTCAATGGCCCGGCGCGCCATCCGGCCGACGGGCACGACCCGCTCCTTGGAGCCCTTTCCGAAGGCCCGCAGGACGCCGGCGGCGGTGTCGACATCAGCGAGCGAGAGCCCGACGAGCTCCGAGACCCGAAGACCACATCCGTAGAGAACTTCGAGAATGGCGCGATCACGGCGCGCCGCCGCATCGTCGCCGCTCACCGCGCCGAGCAGGGATTCGACCTGCGCCTCCGAGAGCGCCTTCGGAAGGCCCGACGGCACCCGAGGCCGGCCCACATCACCGGCAGGATTGCCCGTGGCCTGGCCCTCGTCTTCCAAAAAGCCGTGGAGTGCCCGCACGGACACGAGGGCCCGGGCGACCGACGCCGGCGCGCGGCCGGCGGCGCGGAGGAACGCCAGATAGTCCTCCACGACCCGCTCGGTAACCGCGTCGATGGCGACGTCACGGCCGCGGAGGAACTCCGCGTAGGCGGCTAGGTCGCGCCGGTACGCCGCCAGTGTGTTCGGCGAACGTCCTTTTTCGACGGCAAGCCACGACAGCAGTTCCTCGACCTCAACGGGCGTCGGAGGTCGCGCCGGTTCGTCAGTCACCGCTGCAATGCAGCGAGCGGATCAACCGGTTCCTCGCCAAGGGCCTCAGCCACGGCTTGACTCGTGAGCCGACCCCGAACCGTGTTGATGCCTGATCGCAATGCCGGGTCGCGCGATGCTGCGCCAGCCACACCGTGGGTTGCGAGCTCCACCACATAGGGAAGGGTGGCCGCGGTGAGGGCATAGGTCGAGGTGTGCGGCACCGCGCCGGGAACGTTGCCGACCGCGTAGTGCAGCACACCGTGTAGCTCGTAGACAGGATCGGCGTGACTGGTCTCGTGCACGGTCTCGATGCAGCCGCCTTGATCAACCGCCAGGTCGACCACGACCGCGCCGCGCTTCATCGAGCGCACCATGTCCTCGGTGACGAGTACCGGCGCCCGGCCACCGGCGACAAGGACGGCGCCAATGACAAGGTCGGCTTCCGCCACTGCCCGCTCGATAGCGCCCCGGTTGGAGGCCAACGTCATGATGCGGCCCTTGTGGATCTGGTCGACGAACCGGAGGCGATCGAGGTTCTTGTCGAACAGGAGAACCTCGGCCTCCATGCCTTGTGCGATCCAGGCTGCGTTCCATCCCACGTTGCCGGCACCCAGCACGACGACGCGCGCCGGGCGCACCCCGGGCGCGCCGCCCAGCAATACTCCCCTGCCTCCCGCCTCGCGCTCGAGGAAATGGGCACCGACCTGCGGCGCCATCCGCCCGGCCACTTCGCTCATAGGAGCCAGCAGGGGCAGGCTTGCGTCGGCTGCTTGCACCGTTTCGTACGCGATGCTGGTAGTACCGGCGGCGAGAAGGGCCGTTGCGATCGCCGGGTAGGCGGCGAGGTGGAGATAGGTGAACAGCGCCAGATCATCACGGAGGTAGGCGAACTCACCAGGCTGCGGTTCCTTCACCTTGACGACCAGTTGTGCCGACCAGGCGTCGACGGCGTCGACCAGGCGCGCCCCCACGGCGGCGTACTCGTCATCGTGAATCGACGAGTCGTCGCCCGCGCCGCGCTCCACCAGCACCTCATGGCCGTGGGCAACGAGCTCACGGGCCCCGTCAGGCGTCAGGGCGACGCGGTGCTCACCCTTCTTCGTCTCAGTTGGGACGCCGACGATCACGGGTTCATTGTCGCGTTAACCCCCGCAGGGTTGGTCAACTCGACAATGGACGGCCGGCGAGAGCCTCACGGGCGAGGCAGAGACCGATGATTGACTTGGCGTCGACGAGTTCGCCGGTGGCAACCAGGCGCGGAACGTCAGCGAGCGCAATCCGCTCGATCGTCATGTGCTGCTCCTCGATACCCTGGGCGGCCGGCGCGGTCACGGTGAGATTCCGAGCCATGAACACGAATGAATGCTCGTCGCAAAAGCCGGGCGAGTTGTAGAACTCGGCCAGCTTGACCAGCTCGCCGGCGCGCATTCCGATCTCCTCCTCCAGCTCCCGGCGCGCCAAGGCCTCGATGTCCTCGCCCTCGACGTCGCGCTTGCCGGCCGGGATCTCCAGCAGCTCTCGGTCGATGGCGGCGCGGTACTGGCGCACCATGATGACCGCGCCGTCGTCGGCAATCGGCACCACGGAGACCGCGCCGGGGTGATGCACCACGTCGCGCTCGAAGGTACCCCCCGACGGGTCGGCAAAGGTCGCCTCGGCCACCGATATGAGCGCGCCCGCAAACACGGCGCGCTCGTTGAGCTTGCGGAACGTATCCCGCTCTCGGCCGCTCGGGCCGGCGGCGCTCAGTGTCGCGCCGGCTCTGGAGCCGTGGCGGCTGTTCGGACCACCGGCATGGGCGTTACGTCGAGGAGGCGCGGCGCCCGGCTCTCGGCCCGCTCCAAGGCCGCGCCGACGAACTGCCGGAACAACGGGTGGGGTCGGTCGGGCCGGCTCTTGAATTCGGGATGAGCCTGGGTGCCTACCCAGAAGGGGTGACCATCGAGCTCGACGAACTCCACCAGGCGGTCGTCGGGCGACGTGCCAACGGCGCGCAAGCCGGCGTCGTCGAGACGACGGCGATAGCGGGGGTTGAACTCGTAGCGGTGGCGGTGGCGCTCGTAGACGATCGTCTCGCCGTAGGACTTGGCGACCAGGCTGTCGGGCCGAAGGCGCGCCGGGTAGACGCCAAGACGCATCGTGCCGCCGTAGTCGACGACCTCACGCTGGTCGTCCATCAAGTCGATGACGGGATGCGGCGACTCACTGTCGAACTCAGAGGAGTTGGCGCCCGCCAACCCCAACACGTTGCGGGCGAAGTCGATGACCATCGTCTGCATGCCGAGGCAAAGCCCGAGGCAGGGGATGCCGTGCTCGCGGGCGTAGCCGGCGGCAGCGATCTTTCCTTCGATTCCTCTCGGTCCGAAGCCACCGGGAATGACGAGGCCGTCGATCTCGTGCAGCCGTCCGTCGGCCAGCAGTCCTTCGACGTCTTCGGCCTGCACCCAGTCGATCTCGACAGCCGCGCCGTGGTCGAATCCGCCGTGGCGCAACGCCTCGACAACAGAAAGGTAGGCATCGGGAAGGACGACGTACTTGCCGATGATGCCGATGCGCACCGGCCGATCGGCGGCCTCGATGCGGTCGATCATCGCCTGCCAGGTGCTCAGGTCGGGCTCGTGCTCGGCCTCTTCGAAGCGCAGTAAGCGGCAGATGTATCCGTCGAGACCCTCGTCGTGGAGCACGAGAGGGATCTCGTAGAGGTTGCGGGCGTCGACCGCGCTGACGACGGCCTCCTCGGGGACGTCGCAGAGGTTCGAGATCTTGCGCTTGAGCCCTTCGGACAGTGGCCGGTCGCTCCGGCACACGATGACATCGGGCTGGATGCCCCGGCTTCGCAACTCGGTGACCGAGTGCTGGGTGGGCTTCGTCTTCTGCTCGCCCGACGGCCCGATGAACGGCACGAGGGTGACGTGCAGATAGCAGACGTTGTCGCGACCCACGTCTTTGCGAAACTGGCGGATGGCTTCGAGGAACGGGAGGATCTCGATGTCGCCGACCGTGCCGCCGATCTCGGTGATCACCACATCGACGTCTTCGGTGGCGACGCGCAGGATGCGGTCTTTGATCTCGTTGGTGATGTGGGGGATCACCTGCACGGTCACGCCGAGATAGTCGCCGCGCCGTTCCTTCTTCAGCACCGACGAGTAGATGGAGCCAGTCGTCGCATTGGAGTCGCGCTTGAGGTTCTCGTCGATGAAGCGCTCGTAGTGGCCGAGGTCGAGGTCGGTCTCCCCGCCGTCCTCGGTGACGAACACCTCACCGTGCTGGAACGGGTTCATCGTGCCGGGGTCGACGTTGATGTAGGGGTCGAGCTTTTGCATCGTGACCCGGAGTCCCCTGCTCTTCAGCAGTCGGCCCAGGGACGAGGCGGTGAGGCCCTTGCCCAATGAGCTGGCCACCCCGCCCGTCACGAAGATGTGCTTCGCCACGGATGGGCAGCTTACCTCAGACCGGCGCGCCCTCAGCGGACCTTTAGGTCAGGGCGCCACGCCACCCAGAACGGCCGCAGCCTTGTCGACGGCGCGCCGGGCCCTGGTGAGGCGCTTCTCTTCCGACGCCGCCGCGGCCGCCGTGGCTGCCCCATCGTCGTCGGCCCCAACCGCTTGACGGAGCTGAACGAGGGCGAGGTCGGCCAGTTCCTCCGAGATCGTCTCCAGACGCGATCGGATGTCATCGAGTTGCTCGGACACACCGGTAGCCTACGTCTCGTGGCCGTCCCGGTTCCTGAAGCACCCGAGCGCGAATGGGTGTCCTTCGAGGACGCCACCGAGGAACGCACCTGGGTGTTCGACGTGACGTTCCTCACCAGCGGCTGGTCGTGCATCTTCGGTGCGGGCTGCCAGGGCGTGCTCACCGGGCCGGCGCCGGAACTCGTGCAGGGATGCTGTTCGTACGGCGCGCACTTCACTGACGACGACGACGTCGCCCGGGTGGAATCCGCCGCCGACACCCTTGATGCGACCGACTGGCAGTTCCGCCGGGAAGGCCGCAGCCGCGGCGTCGTGAAGACGTTGCGAACGGGCGAGACCGTGACCCGCTTGGTGCAGGGGGCGTGCATCTTCTTGAATCGCCCGGGCTTCGCCGCAGGGCCCGGATGCTCGCTGCACCAGGCCGCCCTCCGGCGCGCCCAGCAGCCCATGGTTCTCAAGCCGAACGTCTGCTGGCAGCTTCCGCTTCGGCGCGACGACCGTGACGACGCTGACGGCCACGTCACCTCCACCGTCACCGAATGGGGGCGCCAACACTGGGGCGGGGGGGGCGCTGAGTTC
>JALZBN010000350.1 GCA_030947365.1 Actinomycetota bacterium | reverse complement strand
CGGCGGCACCACGACGCGCGCCGTCGAAGCGCTCGTCACGAGGTGGCAAGAGCGGCAGCAAGCTGCGCATCGTCGAACCTGCCGACCGCCGAGGCCAGACCTACGAGCTAGGCGACGAGCTCACCTTGGGCCGTGCGACGGGGTGCCAGGTCACGATCGAGGACAACTACGTGTCCCAACTCCATGCCCGCGTGTTCCGCCGGGAAGGGCAGCTCTACATCGAAGACCTCGGGTCCACCAACGGCACCTACCTCAACCGCAAGAAGGTCACCGCGCCCATCGTGGTGCGCCGGGGCGACCGGTTGCAGGTTGGACGCACCGTGCTGGAGCTGAACTGACATGACGAGACTCGAGGGGGGTGGCGCCACCGACGTCGGGCGGGTCAGGAAGATGAACGAAGACCGCTTTCTGGTCGGCGACGGCCTCTACGCCGTGGCCGACGGAGTCGGCGGCCACCAGGCCGGGGAGGTCGCGTCCGAGACGTCGGTCGAGACGCTCGCTGACGCCTTCACCGACCCCACCACCGAGGGCCTCGTCGCCGCCATCAAAGACGCCAACGAGGCCGTTTGGCGCTTGGCCCAGGACAATGCCGAGAAGCGGGGCATGGGCACCACGATTACGGCCGTGGCTCTCGTCGCGGAGAACGGCGAGGAGCACCTCGCGATCGTCAATGTCGGCGACTCGCGCGCCTACCTGTTTCAAAACGGCGAACTCGTCCAGATCAGTGAAGATCACAGCCTCGTCGAGGAGCTGGTGCGCAAGGGCCAGCTCACCCATGAAGAGGCGAAGGTCCATCCTCAACGGTCGATCATCACACGCGCCTTGGGGATGGAGCCCGAAATCGAGGTCGACTACTGGCAGCTCGTGCCCTACCGCGGCGACCGGATCGTGCTGTGCAGTGACGGTCTCACCAATGAGGTCTCCGACGACCGGATCGCATCAACCTTGCGTCAGGTGCGTGACCCGCAGGAAGCCGCCCGCGACCTTGTCCGCCAGGCCAAAGACCACGGAGGCAACGACAACATCACCGTGGTGGTGGTCGACGTGGTCGACGACGACGGTCGGTCGGAGGCAGCGTCGGCGGCGTTGGTCGACGAGGAACCAGCCGGGCGTTCGAGCACCACCGCTCGCGGCGCGCCGGAGCCGCCCCCCGACGACTCCCCGGAGCCCTCGGCATCAATGGGCGCCCACAAAGTCGACCCCGTCATCGCTCAGCCCTCGCCACGACGCTTCACCTGGAGAGTGGCGGTCTTCCTGGCCGCCTTGGCCATTGTCGTCGCCGTCGGCATCCTCGCCGTGAGCTGGTACGCCCGCAACACCTACTACGTCGGCCTTGACGGCGACAGCGTGGCGATCTTCAAGGGCCGCCCCGGCGGATTCTTGTGGTTCGAACCCACCCTCCAGGAGCGCAAGTCTCTGACAGTCGCCGACATTGTGCCCGCGCAAGTGACGGTCCTGCGCGCCGGCAAGGAGGAGACCAGCAAGGCCGAAGCCGACCGCTACGTCAACCGGATCCGCCAGGAGGGAGCCGAAGCCGGGCGCACCTCGGCGCCCACGACAACCCTCCCCCCGACAACCCTCCCCGCGCCGACAGTCCCGTCGACCACAGCCCTTCCCGCGCCGCCCTGATGCGCGCCGCCACCGCTGTCCGTCAGAGCTTCACCTTCCGAGTCAGGCGCAACACTGAACTTGGGCTCATCATTCTCGCCGGCGTCCTCATCGTCGGCGCCTACATGCTGGCCAGCCTCGGCAGCACCGCGTCGCTTCCGGCCGACATCGTTCCGTTCCTCCTCGTCATCTTGGGTCTCGTCGGGGCCGCCCACTTCGCGACCCGGCGGCTGGCTCCGGGATCAGACCCGATCCTGCTCCCAATGGCCGCCTTGCTCAACGGCATTGGCTACGTCTTCATCGCCCGCCTCGACAACAACCTGGCAGCGCTCCAGGCCCTTTGGACTGCACTGGGCATCGGAGCATTCGTCGGCACCCTGATCCTCGTGCGCCGGGCGCGTGACCTGGAACGCTTCCGCTACACATTCGCCCTCATCGGCATCGGCCTCCTCCTCATGCCCCTGCTGCCCGTCGTGGGCCAGAACATCAACGG
>JALZBN010000349.1 GCA_030947365.1 Actinomycetota bacterium | reverse complement strand
CTGGTCCCACTGGTGGTGTCCGCTGCGGTCGCGGGAGGCGTGCACACGGCGCTGTTCGGCTCGGGCCCGCTGTTCTCGGTGCCCCACCACGACTACGCCGGGCTCGGCGGTCTGCCGGCATTCGTCGTCCTCGGTTTGGCGTGCGGGTTGGTGGCGGTCGTCGTGACCAACGGTCTGTTCTTTGTTGAACGCTTGTATCGGCGTCTGCCGGTGGGGGAGTTCTGGCACCCGATCATCGGTGGGTTCCTCTTCGCGACCGTGTGCCTGGCCGCGCCGCGGGCGCTGGGAGTGGGCTACGACGCCATCGGCGACGTCCTCAACAGTCGCTTGGCCCTCGAGACGGTGGCCGTTCTCGGTCTCGTGAAGCTCGTCGCGTGGTGGCTCGCGCTTGGGTCCGGCACCTCAGGGGGCACCCTCGCGCCGATCCTGTTGATCAGCGCCGCGTTTGGGACCCTTTTCGGCAGTGCGGTCAACGAGGTTGTGCCCGGTCTGCACATCGCGCCCGGCGCGTTCGCCCTGGTGGCCATGGCGGCGGTCTTCGGCGCGTCGACGCGAGCCACGTTCACGGCCATCGTCTTCGTCTTTGAGCTCACCCGTGACTACCAGGTGATCGTGCCGCTCATGCTCGCGACGGTCCTAGCCGACCTCGTCTTCAATGCCCTCAGCGAGCACAGCATCATGACGGAGAAGCTCAGCCACCGTGGGTTGCGTATCGGTCGCCACTACGGCGTTGACCCCTTTACGACCTGCGTCGTGCGTCGGATCATGACCTCCCAGGTCACGACGCTTCCCATGAGCGCGACCGTGGGAGAGGCGCGGGAACGGTTCCTGAGGGCCGGCCATGGGGCCTACCCAATCGTCGATGGCGACGGAGCCGTGGTCGGCATCGTGTCGCGGGGCGACCTCCTCGGCGACGACTTCGACGCCAGCGCGCCGGTCATCGACCATGCCAGTCGTGATGTCGTGTCGGTCGATCCCGACAGCACTGCGCTCGCGGCCATGAACGTGATCCTCGATGAGGGAGTCGAGCACGTTCCCGTTGTTTCCGACGGTCGTCTGGTTGGCATTTGCACCCGCACCGACCTGCTCAAGGTCCGCGAGGATCAGCGCTCAAACGAACGACGCCAAGGGGGGCTTCGAACCCGTTACGTCGGTCCCTGACCGGTGTCGGCGAACACGGGCGGGATACCGGCGAGGCCGAGCTCGGCTGCGTCCTCCATCGCCTCCACGGCGCCCTTGGCCGCGCCGTGTTGGGCGATGTGACGGGGAAGGAACCGCAAGACGATGAGCGCGGCCGCGGCCGCCAGGATCGCGCCGGTGATGGCGGCGAAGTGGATGCCCGAGACGAAGGCGTGATCGGCGCCGGACACCAATCGCGCCGCCGCTCCTTGGGGCAGGTTCTTGGCTGTGCGTAGCGCGCCGGCGAGCGAGGTGCGGGCCTCGGCTCGATCAGCGGCGGGAAGTGATCCGACGATCGACGCGATGCCGGAGCCGAATCGGGACGCGGCGACACTGCCGAGCACGGCCACGCCGAGCGCGGCGCCGAGCTCACGGGTGGCGTCGTTCATTGCCGATCCCGCGCCGGCGCGCCGCGGCGGCACGGCCGACATGATCGCCGCGGTCATGGGCGACATCGTCATGGCGATGCCCGACACGAGGAAGAACACGCACAACAAGACGTAGGCGTAGGAGGTGTCGACGTCGAGACGGGCAAAGGCCAAAAAGCCGATGGCGACCAGCGCCATGCCCGCGGCGACGGTGCGGTTTGCGCCCAGGCGCGCGGTGATGCGCGGCGTCAGCGGGGAGACGACCATCAGGATCGGCGCCATGGGAAGGAAGCGCAGCGCCGCCGACAGCGGGCTGTAGCCCAGGATCAACTGGAAGTACTGGGTGATGAGGAACAGCACCCCGTACAGCGACAGGAACACGAGGATCATCCCGCCCGTGCCCGTGCTGAAGGCGGGATTCTTGAAGTACGAGATGTCGAGCATCGGCTCCTCGCGCGCCCGCTCCCAGAACACGAACGCCACCAAGACGACGAGGGCGACACCGAACGCAAGGAGGGTCTGAGGGCTCAGCCATCCCTTGTCGGGCGCTTGGAT
>JALZBN010000348.1 GCA_030947365.1 Actinomycetota bacterium | reverse complement strand
GGTCTGTTTCCCGGCGCCAGGCATTGGGTCGACGCCGCTATAGAGCAGCTCAGCAAGCGGCGCGACGAGCTCGTGCAGCCCGGGAACCAAGCCGAGGTTCTGGCCCGCCGTATTGGGCGCACGATCCCGCTGGTGCACGGAGGGGGCGGGCTCGGAGCGGTTGCCGCGCACCGGTGGAAGACTCAGGTCAACGAGAACGCCAAGGCGCCCGCATTCTGGAACGCCCAACCCGAGGTCTGTCACAACGAGATCGCGGGGTGGGGCCAGCACGGCGATCTCACCCGCCAGGCGATCACCCTGGTCAATCTCCGTCACGACTTCGAGCACCCCCAGGTGATGCACCGTTTCGCGATTGCCCGCGAGCTGCTCGAAGAGGTCGTGGCCGGCGTCCACGAGGTGCAGGCCGAGGGCGACGGAGAGTTGGCGCAGCTCCTCGACTTGGTCATGATGGGTGACTTCACGTCGACGCATCTGGCCTTGCAGCAAGGGGTCGACCCCGGCCCCGTTCCCGCGATCGACAGCATCAAGACCGCCCTCGCCACCTCCGGCGACCAGGAATCCCCCGCAGAAGGAGCATCCTCTTCATGAGCTACGACATCACCGACCCAGGCCTCGCTGATCTCGGTCGCCAGCGCATCGAGTGGGCTGACACCCACATGCCGGTGCTCACCAGCATCCGGGAGCGCTTCGCCAAGGAGCGCCCGCTCGAGGGGCTCACGATCGGAGCGTGCCTGCACATCACCACCGAGACGGCCAACCTCCTGCGCGCCCTACAGGCCGGGGGAGCGACGATTGCCGCGTGTGCGTCGAACCCGCTGTCGACTCAAGACGACGTGGCCGCCTCGCTGGCGCTGCACGAGAACATGGCCGTGTTCGCCCGCAAGGGTGAGGACACCGAGACCTACTACAGCCACATGGACTCCGTGCTCGACATGCACCCCAAGATCACGATGGACGACGGCTGCGACCTCGTCTCCCGCCTCCACGTGTCGCGCGCCGACCAGGTTGGCGAGGTCGTCGCCGGCACCGAGGAGACGACAACCGGCGTGATCCGGCTACGGGCCATGGAAGCCGACGGCGCCTTGCGGTTCCCGATCGTCGCCGTCAACGACGCCGACACCAAGCACATGTTCGATAACCGCTACGGCACCGGCCAGTCCACGCTCGACGGCATCATCCGGGCCACCAACGTGCTCCTCGCCGGCAAGGTGCTCGTCGTCGCCGGCTACGGCTACTGCGGCAAGGGCGTCGCCAGCCGGGCCAGTGGCATGGGGGCCCAGGTCGTGGTCTGCGAGGTCGACCCGCTGCGAGCCCTCGAGGCCGTCATGGACGGCTTCCGCGTCGAGCCCATGGCCGACGCCGCCCGCGAAGGCGACATCTTCATCACCGTCACCGGCGACCGCGACGTCCTGCGCGCCGAGCACTTCACGACCATGAAGGACGGCGCCATCCTGGCCAACTCCGGCCACTTCGACATCGAGATCGACCTCGCCGCGCTGGCCGAACTTTCCGGCCACCCGGCTGCGGTCATGGATATGAGCTTCGCCAACCAGGCACTCTCGGCTGAGTGGGCCGTGGCCAACGCCGACAGTCTCGAGGCCAAGGTCTACGACGTACCGGCCGACATCGACCGCGAGATCTCGCGGCTCAAGCTCGACACCATGGGCGTCTCCATCGACACTCTGACGCCGGCTCAGGTGGAGTACCTGTCCAGCTGGCAGACCGGCACGTAGGGTCGTCCATAAACCCGACCCCTTGAATGTCGTACCGCGTTTGTACGCTCGGGGCCCATGCTGTTTCCGCTCGCCTGCCCGGTTTGTGGCGCCTTTGGTGCTGCTCCTTGCTCCGCCTGTGTAGCTTCGCTTCGCCCCGCCCAATCCTTGGCGCTTCCAACCGAGCTCTCGTCTTGCCGGGCGCTGTTTGACTACTCCGGCGTTGGGCGGGAGCTTCTTTCCCGGCTGAAGTACCGCAACGCTCGGGCGTCGCTGCGGTGGTTGGCGGCCGCCATGGCTGCGCTTGTCGATCCATCTTCTGTCGACGTTGTCACCTGGGCGCCCACTACCGGGGCGCGTCGGCGCGACCGTGGATTCGACCAGGCCGAGCTGCTCGCC
>JALZBN010000347.1 GCA_030947365.1 Actinomycetota bacterium | reverse complement strand
GCGTTCGACGGCGAGCTGGCCTATCTGCTGGGACCGGCGCTGCGCAAGGGCACGCTGTTCACCGGGGGCGCGATCACTCCCGGCGGCGCCGGCGGTGACGTCGCGGCGCTGTGGGGCTCGCCGGCGCACGCCGAGGGATGGACGGCGCTGCTCGAGGCCGCCGCCAAGGTCGTGAGGGCGCTGACCGTCAGCGTTCGGGCTCCGGACGAGATCGTCGTCTCCGGTCGCCTCGCCCGTCTGCCCGAGCTCGTCGACACGCTGGCCGCGTCGCTGGACGACGTCGCCCCGGTCATCGCCCTCGTTCCCGGTGGCGCCAGCACGGCGGCGCACGGCGGCGCGCTGCTGGCAGATGCGCTGGTGAGCGGGGGAAATGCGCCCCTGGTCGATGTCCTGCGCCTGCGCGAATCCCGCGGCACCGCACTCGATCATCTGCGGGTCGCGGGTGCCCAGACGATCTCCCTCGGGTGATCGACACTCCGCTTTTTGGGTGACAAAACACGGGTGTGTCACATAGACACACCAGCTTGTCGGGTCCGCCCTCGAATGTTAGGGTGGCCATACCCAGTTGTTTCCGTGGATCGAAGGAGAGCGATGTGAGCGGAACCGCCGAGAAGACAACCCGGATGGCCGATGAGCCGGGTCTGGCCAAGCAGAACGGGACGACGATCGGCCGCGTCATGGGCTCCGGCAACGTCGGGCACGTCGAGGAGAAATCCGACGGGACCATGCACGGCACCATCCGGATCAACGAGGACGAACTCATCTTCGACCCCGGAATCCTGATCATGCCCCATGGGGGCACCCTCGAGCTCGACCTCTACAACGACGACAAGAACACGCACTGCGCGGTCTTCCCTTGCAACGGTCACTCCAAGTTCATCTGGATGGTGAACCACTCGCACGGCACGGCGACCCTCGACCTCGACGGCCCGGGCCAGTACTTCTACGGCTCCACGACCGGCAACGACGAGGGCCGCGGGCTGACCGGTTCGATCGTCGTCAGCGGGGACGCGCCGCCCGAAGCCAAGCTCGACCGCCCGGCCCAGCCGCAACCGTAGAGAGGAGCTATATATGGCAACGTATGTAGAAGCAGGTCAGGCAAGTAATTTCACGGACCTGAGCGATACGGTCGGCAAGGCGCCGGCGGTCACCAAGAACATCAACTACGAGCGCATCCTCAAGGCTCGCGAGGCCGAGCCGCACAACTGGATCACGTACTACGGCGGCTACGACGGGCAGCGCTACAGCCTGCTCGACCAGATCAACCCCTCCAACGTCAAGAGCCTGACCCCGGCATGGGTCTTCCAGGCCGGAACGGTTGGCATGCAGTCGGGCGCGGGGACGTATTCGATGGAGGCGGCCCCGATCGTCGTCGACGGCATCATGTTCCTGACGGGGTATGACGGCTGGGTCTGGGCGATTGACGCCGCAAACGGTCAGGAGCTCTGGCGCTACAAGCACGCGTCGCCGTACGACATCTCGCTGTGCTGCGGCAACGTGAACCGCGGATGCGCGGTGGCCGAGGGCAAGGTTTTCGTCACCACGCTCAACGCCCACGTGCTCGCACTTGACGCCGAGACCGGCAACATCGTCTGGGACAAGACGTACGGCGACGTGCGGGCCGGGGAGAGCGCGACGGTCGCTCCGCTGGTCGTCAAGGACATGGTGATCGTCGGAAGCTCCGGCGGAGAGTTCGGGGTGCGCGGCCACGCCGACGCCTTCAAGCTCGAGAACGGCGAGCACGTATGGCGCACCTACATGGTCCCCAAGCCCGGCGAGCCGGGGTCGGAGACCTGGCCCGCCGAGGGCGAGGCGTGGCAGCGGGGCGGTGGGAACTGCTGGATCACGCCCACCTACGACGCGGAGCTCAACCGGCTGTACTTCAACACCGGCAACCCGTGCCCCGACTTCGACGGGGGCGTGCGCGAGGGCGACAACCTGTTCACCGACAGCGTCGTCGCGGTCAACCCCGACAACGGCGACATCCTTGACCACTACCAGTACACCCCGCACGACGTGTGGGACTACGACTCGACGATGGAGAACATCCTGTTCGACCTCGACGGGAAGAAGCTGTCGGCGCACTTCGACAAGAACGGGTACCTGTTCATCCTC
>JALZBN010000346.1 GCA_030947365.1 Actinomycetota bacterium | reverse complement strand
CGGTGCCGGCGAGTGCTGCCCGCTCCCCTGCGTCGAGCCCGCCGGCGGGTTCGTCCAACAAGACGAGTGACGGTTCACCCGCAAGGGCGCGCCCGAGCGCCACCCGCTTGCGCACGCCGTGCGACAGCTCCGGCGGCATGCTCTCCAGCACCTCGGAGAGACCTACGAGCGAGACGACCCGCTCGACGCACTCGCTGACCCGGCCGCGACCCGACCGCGTTCCGGCCTCGGCCGCGACGAGCAGGTTCTCCTCGACGGTGAGGTCTTCGAAGAGCTCGAGGGTCTGGAACGTGCGAGTCATCCCGCGCCGTGACCGCTGATGCGCGGGCATCCGTTCAACCGACGCGCCGTCGAAGATCACCGCACCGGATGTCATGAGACCGAGGCCGGAGATCGCGTCGAGGAGGGTGGTCTTGCCAGCGCCGTTGGGCCCGATGAGCCCGACAATGGACCCGGCCATCACCTCGAGCGACACGTCTCGCACTGCGTCGACCGACCCGAAGCAAACCGAGACCGATTTCACCTCAAGAATCGCGCTCACCCGGCGCGCCGGAGCCGATCCCATATCCGCCAACCGATGCCCGACAGACCCTCGGGGTACAGCACCGCGATGACGATCAGGCCCAACCCGCTCACGAGTAGCTGGTAGCGGCCCCAGCCAAACAGGTCATCGGCCGCGGTGAACACGATGCCGCCGGCGACCAGGGCGCCTCCGACCATCGCGCCACTGATCCGGGCGATCCCGCCGAGGTAGGCAATAGCCAGGAAGGACAGGGAGACGAACACTCCAAAGGAACCAAACGAGAGCTGTCCCTGTTGATAGCCCAGCAGCGACCCCCCGATGCCGGCAATGAACGCGCTGAGGCCGAAGGCCACCAGCTTCGCTCGCGACGTATCGATGCCCGCCGCTTCCGCGGCGCGTTCATTGGCCCGGGTCGCCAGCAGGGCGCGACCAAAGGCGCCGGCGCGCAGGAAGGCGATGCCCAAGGCGACGGCCGCCAACACCACCAGCACGAACAGGCCGAACGCGACGCGCGGGTATGCCGCGCCGGAACCACCGCCGATGCCGAGGTCGACGCCGAACGCCGACGGTGGCGGTACCTTGCTTCCTTCGAATCCTCCCGTCAGCGCAGGGTTGCGAAACACCAGCTCTTCGATGGCCACCGCCCCGGCGACGGTGACGACGGCCAGGTTGACGCCCCGGGCCCGAATGGCGGGAAGACCGAGCAGCACGCCGGTCGCGCCGGCGAGCGCCGCAGCCAGAAGCGGCGCGACTGGGAACGGCACACCGAGGTCTTGGGCCAGCTTGCTCAGGGTGAAGCCGGCGACACCGGCGAACGCCATCTGGGCGAGGGAGATCTGCCCGACGTAACCAGTGAGCACGACGAGTGAGAGGCAGATCAGCGCGCCGACGAGGCTGGTGATCAGCCCGAGGCGCTCCTGGCTTCCGAGAACGACGAGGGCGACAGCGGTGAGCGGAACCCACACCGCAACGGCCAGGCCCACGCGCCGAGGACGGCCCGCGGTTGGGAGGCGAGGCTGCACCGCGGGTTGTCGTTCCCGGATCGAACGGCCGGCAAGCGCGAGCACGACGATGATGATCACCAGCGGGAGGCCCTCGCGCAGACCGACGCTCGGCGACCAGTTGAACCTGTCTTGCAGCTTGCCGATCTCGGACTGCGCCATACCCAGCGCCAACGCGGCAGCCACGGTGACGCCGAACGACGACAGGCGCCCGACAAGTGCTGCCGCCAATGCCGGGACGACGAGCAGGGTGTAGGTCGCCGGGTTCAGCCCGGTAATCGGCGCGACGAGGATCCCGAATAGTCCGCCCAGGGCGGTTGCCAGGGCCCAGCTGCCAGCCGAGACCCGGGTCACCTTCCCGCCGAGAAGGGCGGCTGCCGTGCGGTTCTCGGCCACCGCCCGGCTCCACAGACCAAAGTGCGTAAACCGGTAGACAAGCCAGAGGGCCACAGCCGCGACGACCACGATGGCGGCCAGGTACAGGTTGTCGCTCGGCACCACCTGGCCCGCGAAGTGCACCGGGTGGGCCGGGAGGATCGTTCCGACCGAGCGGTTATCGGTGCCGAAGCGCAAGACCACGATCGCCTGCAGCGT
>JALZBN010000075.1 GCA_030947365.1 Actinomycetota bacterium | reverse complement strand
CGGCAGCGGCGAAGTCGTCCGACGTCACCAACCCCTCCAAGGCGCGCCGGAGCATCTTGCGCCGATGCCCAAAGCCGGCGCCCACGAGCTGGAACAGCCAGGCCGGATCGACGTCGGGCCCCACCGCCGGCGAGTCCCGTCGCTCCAGGGCTACCAGCACAGAATCGACCTTTGGCGGCGGGTAGAACACCGTTGGGCCAACCCGGCCCGCCAGGCGCGCCGTGGCCCAATACGCCACCTTCACCGACAGCGCGCCGTACGCGCCCGACCCCGGCGACGCAACCATGCGCTCACCGACCTCCCGCTGCACCATCACCAACATCCGCTGGACGGCGGGCACGCCGTCGAGCAGGTCGGCGACCAGTGGCGTTCCGATGTTGTATGGCAGGTTGGCGACCAGCACCCACGGTCCCGCGCCGAGCACCGCAGCCCAGTCCAAACCCATGGCGTCGGCCTCCATGACGGTCACGCCAGCCGGTTCGACGACTTCTCCCGCTACAACCTGGCGCAGTAACGGCACCAACCGCGGGTCGACCTCGATGGCCAACACGGACGCGCCGGTCTCAGCAAGGGCGAGAGTCAGCGACCCCAAACCGGCCCCGACCTCAACGACTCGATCGCCCGCGCCAACGCCGGCGAGCCGGGCTACGCGCCGCACCGTGTTCGGATCGACGACAAAGTTCTGACCACGGGCCCGGCTGGGGTGGATCTGGTGCCGGGCGAGGAGTTCGCGCACCTCACGCCGGCTCAGGGTCACGTGGTGGAGTGTGGCCCGGTCAGGGCCCCGTCACCAAGAAAGCTGCACCTGGACAACACCTTCGTCGGTCGAAGCGATGTTGGAAAACGTGTCCATCGACAGGTCGATGATCATCCCCGACACGAACGGCCCGCGGTCGGCGACCCGGCAGGTCGTGCTCGCGCCGGTCGCCAGCCTCGTGACCGTGATGACAGTGCCCATCGGCAGCGTGCGGTGCGCACAGGTGCCGTCGGGCGCGTGATACCAGGTAGCGCCGCCCTCGGTGGAGGACCCAGACGAAGATGGTGCCGGGGCCTTGGCCGCGACAGCCACCGGCGCGGCAGCAGCCGCCGGAACTGCCGTCGTAGTCGTCGTCGGGTGAGGGCGCTCGGTGGTGGTCGGAGCCGCGGTGGTCGTCGTCGTAGAACGTCTTGGGGCGGCGGTGGTCGCAGGTGCCGCAGTGGCGGTCGGTACCTCGGTCGTGGGGACAGGGGCTGGCACTGGCGCCACTACCGCTACCCGCCGGCTCAGCTCGGCGATGCGCAAGACACGCGCGCCGGGTCCGGCATACGGTCGGGCCGAGGCGCGGACGATCGTCACCGGCTTCCGTGGGGAACCTGGATTGCTCAGAAAGACGAGACCCGGTACTGCCAGCATGGCCACACACAGGCCGCCGGCGAACCACTTTCGCCGGCCCGGGGCCCGAGCGGCCCTCTGAGCGGACCTGTTTTCTGCAATCAGAATTCGTCACCCTTTTTTTGGACGCGATGTGGACGCGTTCGGTCACGTACGGGACTGAGGCACGAAGAGGCTGCTGAGGTACTCCGGGGGGAAGTGTTTCGCCGGAGCGCCGACCGCCCGCCTGCGCCGCCACGCGCGGGAGATCAGCCGTCTTCATTCAGGGAATGGCGAAACCCTAGGAGGAGGGTTCCGGTAGATGCAAACTGAACGCTGCCTTGGTGGAGGCCCAGGTGGCGTTCTCGACGACCTCCGCCGGCACACCACGCGTCGTCGCCACCGCCGCTCCGACGAGGGCCACGAAGGCCGGTTGGTTGGGTTTGCCGCGGTGGGGCACAGGGGTCAGGTACGGCGCGTCTGTCTCGACCAGCACCCGGTCGAGCGGCGCGAGAGTGGCGGCCTCGCGCACCTCACCCGCGGTCTTGAACGTCACGATGCCGCTGAACGACAGATACGCGCCGAGGTCGAGGGCGCGCCGGGCCTCGGCGGGCCCTCCGCTAAAGCAGTGGATGATCGTGCGGTCGGGCACACCCTCAGACGCGAGGATCGCGAAGGTGTCGTCCCACGCATCACGGGTGTGCACCACGAGGGCCAGGTCGTGATTGCGGGCGAGAGCCACCTGGGCGCCGAACATCTCGCGCTGCACCTCTCGCGGGGAGTGGTCGTAGTGGTAGTCGAGACCACACTCGCCAACCGCGCACACCCCGGGGGCGTCGAGCAGCGGCAGGATGCCGGCAATCCCGTCAGTGGCCTGGTGCGGATGGAGGCCGACAGTCGCCCAGACCTTTCCGGGGTGGGCACGTGCGACCTCGATGGCCTTGATCGACTCCGCCGAGTCGGTGCCGACACAGATCATGCAACCGACGCCTGCCGCCGTTGCCACGTCGACCGCGTCCGGCGGCGAGCCCTCGTACTGGAGATGGCAGTGGCTGTCGGCCCACATCAGCGAACGGCGCGCCGGGGGAAGAGCGACGGGCCCTTCTCCACCTTGAGGCCGCCCGGGTAACCGCCCCATTCCGCGGCGGCCGGGAGGCGCTGTTCGGCGGGCGAACCGGAGAGTCCAAGCCGGCGCCATATCTCAGCCGCGGCACTGGGGACCGCCGGTGACGCGAGCACCGTCACGATTCGAAGCGCTTCGAGCGCATCGCCCATCACCGCGTCGACCTCCGCGCCGGGATCCGACTTCCACGGTTCGTTGGCCTCGAGGTGGGCATTGGTGTCGTGGATCAACCGCCACGTCGCTTCGAGTGCATCCGACGGCGCCAGCCGATCCCACGCCGCCGCAGTTGCGGCGTAACACTCGGCGGCGATCGGGGCCAGCGCGCTCGACGGTGTCGGCTTGGGCCCGAGGCCACCGCACTTCTTCTCGACAACGGTCGCGACGCGCGCCGTCAGGTTGCCGAGGTTGTTGGCCAGATCGGCGTTGTACCGGGCGACCATCCCCTCGTAGGAGAAATCGCCGTCGGGGCCGAACGGCGTGTCGCGCAGAAAGTGGTACCTGACCGCGTCGGCGCCGAAGTCGTCTACGAGGGTCGACGGCGCGATCTGGTTCAGCGACGTCTTCGACATCTTCTCGCCTCCGACAAGCAGCCAGCCGTGGGCGGCGACGCATTTCGGCGGCTCCAGCCCGGCGGCCATCAACATCGCCGGCCAGTACACAGCGTGGAACCGAATGATGTCCTTGCCGACGAGGTGGTAGTCGACGGGCCACCAATGGTTGAACCGTTCCTCGTCTTCGCCATAGCCCGGCGCGGTCAGGTAGTTGGGCAGCGCGTCGAACCAGACCCACGCGACCTGGCTCGGATCCCACGGCAACGGAACGCCCCACGTGAACGAACTACGGCTGATGGAGATGTCTTGCAGACCCTGGCGGATGAAGCCGAGAACCTCGTTTCGGCGCGTGCCCGGGATAACGGCGGTGGGGTTGGCGTCGTACCAGTCGAGCAAGCGCTGCTCGTAGCGGGACAAGCGAAAGAACCAGTTCTGCTCCTGCATCTGCTCGACCGGCCGGTGATGGATCGGACAGTTGCCGTCAGGGTCGAGCTCGTCCTCGGTGTAGTACGCCTCACACGCCACGCAATAGAGACCCTGGTAGGTGCGCTGCTCGATGTCACCGTTCTCGTACACGGTGCTCAGGAACTTCTGCACCGCTTTGGTGTGCCGCGGTTCAGTGGTGCGGATGAAGTCGTCATACGCGATGTCGAGGATCTTCCACGCTTCCCGGAACCGCTCACTGTTGCGATCGGCCAAGACCTGGGGTTCGAGTCCGAGCGCCTCGGCTGCCCGTTGGTTCTTGAGCCCGTACTCGTCGGTGCCCGTAAGGAAGAACACCTCGTCGCCGAGCAGCCGGTGCCAGCGGCAGACGGCATCGCCGGTGACGGTCGTGTAGGCGTGGCCGATGTGGGGCGCGTCATTGACGTAGTAGATCGGTGTCGTCAGGTAGAACTTGGCCACGGCGCGTCACAGTAGTGATCGGTCGCCGCGCGTTTGATCAGTTGTCGAGGCGGATGGCCAATTCGTACACGGCGCGGCGCGAAACGTGCAGCTCGTCGGCCACCGCGCTGATGGCGGACTTCCGATCGACGCCTGCGCCGAGCCTCACCCGCAGCGCGGCCTCGACGTCGTGCTCGTCTGGCTGCTCGGGCGCGGGCGCGCCGGAGACGACGAGCACGTATTCCCCTCTCGGCTCGGCGTCATTCAAGCGGGCGACCGCGGCAGCAAGGGGTGCGCGCCACGTTTCCTCGAAACGCTTGGTGATCTCGCGCGCCACGAAGATGATGCGGTCGTCACCGAGGGCTTGGGCTAGGTCGGCAACCGTGCGACGCACTCGGTGGGGCGCCTCGAAGATCACCGTGGTCCGCCGCTCGGTGCCAAGTTCTTCCAAGCGATCGGCGCGGGGGCGACCCTTGCGGGGCAGGAACCCCTCGAAACAGAACCGGCCCGCCGGCAGCCCGCTCATCACGAGTGCAGCGAGCGCGGCCGAAGGGCCCGGGACGATTTCGACGTGGTGGCCTGCGGCGACGGCGGCAGCCACAAGCCGCTCGCCCGGGTCGGAGATTCCTGGCATACCGGCGTCGGTGACGACCGCGACACGCGCGCCGGCGTCGAGTCGTTCGATCACCTTCCTCACCTGGGCGACCTCGTTGTGATCGTTGACCGTTATCAGCCGGTGAGCCGACGGCACGCCGGCGTGACTGAGGAGCTGGCGCGTGCGACGCGTGTCCTCGCACGCGATTGTGTCGGCGTCGGTGAGCTCTTGCACGGCGCGGGGCGAGAGATCGCCGAGGTTGCCGATCGGGGTCGCGACCAGAACCAGCGCGCCCGTCATTGGCGCACTTCGAGTTGGTCGCCGGCGCGAAGTCGCCACCGCTCGAACGCGCCGGCTTCGGCTTCGATGATGCAGTTGCCCCGCAACGAGACCCGGCTGATGCGGTTGCGCGGCAGACAGATCGTGCGCACGACGACGAGGTCACGGGTGCAGAAGGCGACGTCGATCGCAAAGCGCATGCCGAAGGAATGCACCTGGCGCGCCGGGCGGATCAAGAAGCCACCGTCGATGCCGTCGCGACCGAGCAGGCCCCGAGTGCGCTCGCGCCGTGATTCCGCCACTTCCAGAGCTGCTAGTACCTCACCGGCGCGGATGAGCCAAGGCATCCCGACCGATTCAGACGTTGAATCGGATTTCAACGACGTCGCCGTCTTGTACCTCGTATTCCTTGCCCTCGACTCGGAGCTTCCCCACGTCTTTGGCCGCGTTCCAGGAGCCGAGCTCCAGCAGCTCGTCCCACCGGATCACCTCGGCCCGGATGAAGCCTCGCTGTAGGTCGGAGTGGATGACACCGGCGCACTCGGGCGCCCGGGCGCCGGCGCGAAAGGTCCAGGCGCGCGACTCCTTGTCGCCGGTGGTGAGGAACGTGCGCCGACCCAGCAGGTGATAGGCGGCGGCAGCGACACGGGGAAGGGCGCCTTCGCCAAGGCCGAGGCCGTCGAGGAGCTCGGCGCGCGACTCGGGATCGAGCTGCGCCGTCTCGGCTTCGAGCTGCACGCTCACGCCAAGAACGTCGGCGGCTTCGCCCAGCTCGGCGGAAACCGGCTTTATCAGCGCGTCGGCCTCGCCAACCTGGTCTTCGCCAAGGTTGACCACTGCGAGCACCGGCTTGTTCGTGAGGAGGAACATCGGCTTGAGGGCGTCGCGCTCGGCGGCGCTCAGGTCGGAACGGTAGAGCGGGATCCCCTTCTGCAGCACCGTGAGGGCCGACTCCATGGCCGTGACCTCGCCCGCCAACGACGTGTCGATTCGAGCCATCTTGCGGCGCTTCACGATCTGGGTGTCGATGGACTCGACGTCGGCCAAAACCAGCTCGAGCTCCAGCGATTGAAGGTCGTCGAGAGGATCGTTGCTACCAACCACGTTGTCGTCGGCGAAGGCGCGCAACACAAGGAGGATGGCGTCCACTTCACGGATGCCGGCGAGAAAGCGGTTGCCGAGGCCCTCGCCCGTCGACGACCCCGCAACCAGCCCGGCGATGTCAACCAGTTCCATCGTCGCGGCCACAACTTTCTGCGACTCGCTCATGCGCGCCAGCGCGTCGAGGCGGGAGTCGGGAACGTGGGCTATCCCGACGTGCGACTCCGTCGTCGAGAACGGGTGAGCAGCAACGACGGCCGATCCGCCGGTGAGCGCGTTGAAAAGCGCGGACTTGCCCGCATTGGGAAGACCGACGAGTCCGAGGCGCTCCATCGCGGTCAGGGTAACCGCCACCTGCCGGGTTACCGCTAACCTCGCCCACTCA
>JALZBN010000345.1 GCA_030947365.1 Actinomycetota bacterium | reverse complement strand
GCACCGCGCCGGTATCTGACGGGACCCAGAACTCGTTCGCGAGGCCTTACGTGGTGCGGTTCTTGGGGCCCCACTGGCTGAGCTCACCGGCGAAACGGCGGCCCATACGGGTGCCGGTCATCGTGGCCGCTGCGACCAGGAGCAGGGCCAGCGCCATGAGCGCCAGGTTGGTCGTGCTCAGCGAGCTCGGAGTCGACCGCAGCGAGTGGCTGAAGCTGATGGACGAACCGTTGGCGTCGGCGGTGATCTCGGCGATACCAGCGGGATCGGACGCCGCGGCCACCGTCGCCGCGTCAGCTGCGCTCACTGTTGCCGCGCCGGAGTTGCCCGACGAGCCGGAGCCCGATGTCGGCGCGGCCAGCGCGCCGGCTGCCGTCACGCCGCTCGAACCGGACGCCGTCTGGGTGGGGCTGGTGGCGATCGCCGTGCCGAGAGGAGCCGTGTTCACTGCGGTGGGGTTCGATGAGACCGGGCCGGAGGCACCTGTGGAGCCCGACGAGCCGGAGGAGGCGGCAGGGGCGCTGACGGCTTGGGAGAAGGCCGGGCCGGTGTCGCCGGTGTTGGTGGACGATGACCCCGAGTGGGCCTCACCCGAGCTGCCGGAGATCGCGGTGGGCGTGGCCACGACGGACGCGCCGCCGCCGGATGCACCACCCGCAGCGCCGCCGCCGACGCTTGCGCCGCCGCCGGTGGAGGTCTGGGCCTGAGCGGGCGATGCGAGCAATAGGAACGCGCCGACGGTGGCCACGCTCAACAGGAGAGTGGAGATCCGAGTCCTGGAAGTCATGGCCGCCAGGCTAGTCATGGTCGGCGGCGCGCGCCCGCAATGCGCGCTGCACCCCATCCTTGTTCTCCAGCAGGATGCGCCGCAGCGGGCCGGCCAGGGTGTCGTCGGCCAGAGCTTCGTCGGTGACGGCCACGACTGCGTCTTCGATGAGCACGCTCGGGAAAAGGCCGCCGATCAGGGTCAGGGCCTCCTCGCGGGACCGTTCGTCCCACCACTCTCGAAACGACGCGAAGTACGGGTCGACGTAGGGACGGACCAGCTCTTCCTGGCCCCATTGGGCAAAGCCCCCGGTGAGTGCCCGTTGCACGGCCAGGCTGGAGTCGCCAGCGACGACGAGCTGCTCCCAAGCGGATGCCTTCGCTTCGGCGGTGGGCCGCCCGGCCCGGCAGGCCGCGGCGCGCCGCTGGCCGATGTCGGTCGGATCACGCTCGAGCTCGGCTTCGATGAGCGCGCCGTCATCATCAAGACCCCGAGACGACAGCATCCCGACGATCTGCCACCGCAGATCGGTGTCGACCGCGAGCCCGGCGATCTCCTCAGTCCCGTCGAGCAAGGCCCGGGCAACGCCAAGGTCGGCGTCGGTCTCGGCTGTCGAAAGGAAGTGCCTGGCCCACACCAGCTGCCGGTCGCTGGTGGCGTCGGCGCGCCGCAGCTCGTCGCCAGAGCGAACCGCCAACAGGCCGCGCGCTGCAGACCGATTCCCGGGGGCGCCGTAGACATCGAGGGCCGCGAGCGCTTGGCCGAGCAGCCGGGCCAGCACGCTGTCGTCGGGCTCGGCCACGGCGTGGTCGAGTACGAGTTGCACGAACCGGCGCGTCGCCAGTTCGCCGTCGCGCACCATGTCCCACGTCGACGCCCAGCAGAGGGAGCGCGCCAATGGGTCACGGATGTCGCTGAGCGACTCGGTCAGTGTCGCCAGCGATCGCTGGTCGAGTCGGACCCGGGCGTAGGTGAGGTCGTCGTCGTTGACGAGCAGGAGATCGGGTTGGGCGACGCCCCCGACGCCAGCCTGATCAGTGCGCGCCCCGGCGACATCGAACTCGAATCGCTCCCTGCGCACCAGTCCTTCATCCGTGCGGTCGTAGAGGCCCAACGCGATGCGGTGCGAACGCAAGGTGGGCCAATCGGGATGGGCCTCCTGCAGGATGGCAAAGGACTCGTAGCGACCGTCGGCATCGACCTCGAAAGCGGCTCGGAGTGTGTTCACGCCGGCCGTTTCCAACCATTCCTTCGACCACGCGCCGAGGTCGCGCCCACTGGCGACCTCCAGGGCGCCGAGGAAGTCGGACAGCTCAGCGTTCGACCACTCATGTTCGGGGAAGTACCCCCGCAATGCC
>JALZBN010000344.1 GCA_030947365.1 Actinomycetota bacterium | reverse complement strand
AGTTCGCCTCGCTCGGGGGCAAGGTCGTCACGACCCAGACCTGGACCCAGGGCGACCACACGATCGGAAACGTCGCCAACCGGGTCAACGCCGCCAAGGCGGACGTGATCCAGGTCTGCACGACGGCCGCTCCGGACGTCTCGACGTTCCTCTCCGACGTCCGGTCAGCCGGCAACACCACGCCGCTCCTCGCCCCGTGGTCACTGGACGGGACGTACTGGATGCCCAAGGATCCGAAGGTCGCCAACAACGTGTGGACCGACTCGTACGCCTCGATCTACGGAGACGATCCGAACTCGCAGGTCCGAGCCCTGATCACACAGCTCACGGCCGAGGGGCATCCGCCGACGACCGGCGGGTTCGTCACGGGCGCGGCGGCCGTCGACGGTATCGTGGCCGCGATCAAGAAGGCCGGCGGCACCACCGACGGGACCAAGCTCGCCTCGATCATGGAGGGATTCCAGGGCCTGCCGACGCTGTCGGGCGCCGTGTCCTTCTCTCCGGCGCTGCACACCGTGTTCGGTCGCGAGTACCGGGTGCTGGAAGTGACCCACGGCAAGGGGCACTTCAAGTACCTGATCAAGGCCGGCGGTCTCGCCCAGCTCTGATCGCCGGACGCAGGTGGCCCGCACCGACACGATCAGCGACGACCGGTGGCCCGAAGGCTCCCTTCGGGCCACCGACGTGTCGCGTTCCTACGAGGGAGTCCAGGCGCTTGAGGGGATCTCGCTGGAGATCCACCGACACGAGGTCGTCGGTCTGATCGGCCCCAACGGCGCCGGCAAGACCACGCTGATCAACCTGATCACGGGCTTCGACCTGCCCACCAACGGGCGGATCATGCTCGGCGAGGACGACGTCACGACCTGGCAGGTGCGGCGCCGTGCCCGCGCCGGCCTGGCGCGCACGTTCCAACACGGCCACCTGTTCGCGACCCTGACCGTGCAGGAGAACATCGAGCTCGCCGCCGTCGGCGTGGGAATGAAGCGCCGGGCGGCCCGCGCGATCTGCTCCGAGCTACTCGACGCGCTCGAACTCACCGAGCGCCGCCACGTCGTGGCCGCTGCCCTGCCCCACGGCGAGGAGCAGAAAGTCGGCGTTGCGCGGGCACTGGCGTCGCGTCCGCGGTACGTGCTGCTCGACGAGCCGGCGGCGGGCCTGTCCGAAACCGACATCGAGTCCTTCTGCGGTCTGGTTCGCCGCGTGCGCGACGACTATCGTGTCGGCGTGCTGCTGGTCGATCACAACATGGCCGTCATCATGGACGTCTGCAACCGGATCTTCGTGCTCGATCAGGGGCGAAGCCTCGCCTCCGGGACGCCCGCCGAGATCCGCCGCAACATCGACGTGACCGCAGCCTACCTCGGCTCCTCCGGGGTTCGGGCGGCGGCTGAGGCCGATGCTCCATCCGAGCCGGCGGATGGCTGAGACGCTGCTCGAGGTCGACTCGCTCGAGGTCCGCTACGGCGTCGTTCCCGCGGTACGCGGGGCGTCGCTGACCGTCGGCCGCGGCGAGATCGTCGGGCTCGTCGGCCCCAACGGCGCGGGCAAGAGCACGCTGCTGCTCTCGATCATGGGCGTCGTGCCCGCCGCCCGCGGGTCGATTCGCTATGCCGGCAACTCG
Organism: Actinomycetota bacterium; assembly: GCA_030947365.1. Classification (GTDB taxonomy): domain Bacteria; phylum Actinomycetota; class Acidimicrobiia; order Acidimicrobiales; family AC-14; genus JALZBN01. Next base: position 513 of record JALZBN010000344.1, on the reverse strand, counting down.
ATCCTCGGCCACGTGACCGAGCGCATCGTCCGCTCCGGCATCGCCCTCGTTCCGGAGGGCCGGCACATCTTCGACGATCTGACCGTGGAGGAGAACCTCCGCTTGGGCCTGGTCGGGCGCAGCACGTCGGATGGCGTACAGGCCGACCGCGAATGGATCTACGGCCTGTTCCCGGTCGTGCACGAGTTCGCACGTCGCCAGGCGGGCCTGCTCTCGGGTGGCCAGCGCCAGCAGCTGGCGATCGCCCGCGCGCTCATCGCCAAGCCCCAGATGCTGCTCCTCGACGAGCCCTCGCTCGGCCTTTCCCCCACCGTGGTCGACACGGTGTGGAACGCGCTGGCCGAGATCCGGGCGGGCGGAATGACGATCCTGCTGGCGGAACAGCGGGCCCAGATCACCGTCTCCTTCGCCGACCGCTCCTACGTGCTGGGGGCCGGCCAGGTCAAGATGGAGCTGACGCCGGCGGAGGCCGACGACACCGACCGGATGGTGGAGGCGTACTTCGGATGAGCG
>JALZBN010000343.1 GCA_030947365.1 Actinomycetota bacterium | reverse complement strand
GATGTTGGTGTTGCTCGGCGTCGCCGGTTGCACGACGACGAACGCGACCGGCACCACGGGCATGTCCCACCGTGTTCCCACGCCGGTCGCAACCGCGCCGCCGACGACGGTTGCTCCTGCTGCACCCAAGTCCATCGTCGCCACCGCGTCTGGTTCAACGGTGAAGGTGTTCACTACTCCCGGCGCGGACGGGCCGTCGCTCACCTCGTTGTCGAACCCGAACGAGATGGGTGTCCCGCTGGTGTTCCTGGTGAAGGCGCAACAGCCCGACTGGCTCCAGGTGATGTTGCCGATGCGCCCCAACGGCGTCGAGGGTTGGATCCGCTCGAGCGATGTCACCCTGACCCAGAGCGAATGGCGCGTGCGGGTCGCACTCGCCGACCATCACTTGACCGTCTGGCGGGGTAACGACGTCGTGGTGGAGGCGCCTGTCGCAGTCGGTACCGCGTCGGCCCCGACGCCTACCGGCGACTACTACCTGACGGAGCTCCTCGATACCGGCAACCCGGGCGGCGCGTACGGGCCCTATGCGTTCGGGCTGTCGTCGTACTCCGACGTGTACACCGAATTCGCGGGTGGCCCGGGCCAGATCGGCCTGCACGGCACAAACGCGCCGGGCGCGCTCGGCACCGATGCCAGCCACGGCTGCATCCGCGTCAACAACGACGTGATCACGAAGCTCGCGTTCGAGCTGCCCCCGGGCTCACCGATCACCGTCGCCGCCTGAACCGTCGCCGCCTGAACCGTCGCGGCCTGAACCGTCGCAGCCTGAACCTGCCCGGCGCCTGAAGGTCAGCGGGGCACCCACCAGTACGTCGGGCGGACACCGATGTCGGTCACGGGCCGGAGTCCCGGGTCGCCCGGCTTCAAGGTTGGGGCCTGGACGGGGCGGTAGTAACGGGCCAACTCAGGCGTGAACTCGCGCTCGTCGCCGGGCGTGTCGAACACGATGGCTCCATATCGGTGTTGCCGCACCGCTGCCGCGACGCTGGACTGGATCCTCTCTCTGGCTCCCGAGTCACTGCTTCGGATGATGTCGAAGTAGGCGGCCGCCTGCACGTGCGGCGCCTTGCCCGCCATCACGCCGTACCAGGGGTGGGAGACGACGAGGACTTCACCTGGAACGGCGCGCACAGCAGCGACGAACGATCGGCCGGCAGCGACATCCTGAGAGGTCGGGAGTTGGGCGACCGGGTTGTAGGCCAGCACTGCGAGTTGCACGACACACGCGCCGGCGATGGCCAACGACGCGGACAGGCGCGCCGGGCGCAGGCGACCCACGGCCAAGCCGGTGAGCAGCGCCATCCCGGCGAATGCCGGGATCAACACGTCGTCATAACCGCCTTGGTGGAGGCGAGCGATCCACGCGCCGGCGATCATGGCTGCGACGGCGACGAGCTCTACGCCGGCGAAGCGCCGCGACAGTTCGGGCCTCCATCGCGCCAGCGCGATCGCTGCAGCGACGAGCACCAGGGCCGGTAGGAGGTGGAGGAGGATGTCGTCGAACGGGAATGACAGCCACGCACCGCCCTCCACCGGATGGCCCAGGAGGATGTCGATCGTCTCGTAGCGGTACCACCCGTTGGAGACCGCATCGAGGATCAGGGTGGCCGCGACGAGCGGGACTGCGAACGTCGACAGCAGCACCAGCCCGATGCGAGGCCGGCGGACGAGAAGGTACGCGCCGACCGGCACGGCCACGATGACTCCGGTCTGCTTGGTGAGCGCGGTGAGGGCGAACAGCGCGCCGGCCATGGCCGCGCCGCGCCACGTCTTCGTGGAGACCGCGACTGTGACCGCGCCCACGAGCAGCAAGACGAAGAGGGAGTCGACCCGGCCGACGTCGTACCACGCGCCGGTCACCCGGAACGCAGCGGCGAAGACGCCTGCAGCGACAAGGCCCGGCAACCAGCGGCCCGTCCGGTTCTGGACGAAAACCGCGAGCACCACCATCGTGGCGATCGACGCGCCGATCGACACGATCCGGAGCGGCAGGAAGCCGGTTCCGGTGACCCAGGCGACGGCGGCCGATGCCCATGGGTAGAGGGGCGGATAGGTGAACGCGGCGAAGTCGACGGAGGGTGGTGGGTAGATCGACTGCCCGGCGAGCACCCGGCGCACGTGGTCGACCGAGCCCCC
>JALZBN010000008.1:6689-15122 GCA_030947365.1 Actinomycetota bacterium | reverse complement strand
GACGAAGGGGTTGGATCGCAACCTGTCGGTGTTCGTCGTCTCCGCATCGCGAATCGTGCGACCCGTGTACGTCATGAACACGTCGTCGAGCGTAGGCCGGGCGACACTCACGGCATTGATCGCCAGCCCGAGACGGGCGAAGAGTTGGGGCACGAACTCCTCGCCGCTCGCAACGTGGAACGTCACCATGCCTTCGCTGGTGGTCGCCTCGAGATCGAACTCTTCTCGCAGGCGGGCAATCGCGGCAGTGTCGTCGGCCGTACGCACCTGAACCCGGTCCTTTCCGACGCTCGCCTTGAGTGCCTCGGGTGTGTCCATGACGACGATCTCGCCGTTGTCGATGATTGCGATCCTGTCGCAGTGCTCGGCCTCTTCCATGTAGTGGGTGGTGAGGAACATGGTGATGGCCTCACGCTGGCGCAACTCGTCGATGTACTCCCAGATGTGGGCGCGTGTCTGGGGGTCGAGGCCGACGGTGGGCTCGTCGAGAAACAGCACCCGCGGCGAGTGGAGCAGCCCTCTAGCAATTTCGAGCCGACGCTTCATGCCTCCGGAGAATGTGCGCACGAGTGAGCTGCGACGGTCCCAGAGCCCCACCATGTCGAGCACCTGCCGCATACGGCGATCGAGGTCGTCTTTCGGTATTCCGTAGAGCTCGGCGTGGAACTTCAGGTTCTCGTCACCGGTCAGGTAGTCGTCGAGCGTGGTGTCCTGAAAGACGAGGCCGATGTGGCGCCGGACTGACCCCCGTTGGGTGGCGACATCGAACCCGGCGACCCGGCCGCGCCCTCCCGTCGGCTGAACGAGTGTGCAGAGCATGCTGATCGTCGTCGACTTGCCGGCGCCGTTCGGTCCGAGAAACCCGAAGGTCTCGCCCGGCGCGACTCCGAAGGTGACGCCTCGTACGGCTTCGAGGTCGCCGTAGCGCTTTGACAGCTGGTCGGCTTCGATGGCAAGAGGGGACTGGCCGACCGTCAAGCGCCGTCCCTCTGGAGGTTTTGGCGGATCACGTTGAGCGCGGCGCCGGCCTTGAACCACTCGATGTGCTCGGGCGACATCGAGTGGGTGCACGTGAAGCTGACGCTGGACTTGTCGACGTGGTGGAGCACGCACCGCACAGGGGTGTCTGGTGCCAGGTCTGCGAGTCCGAGGACGGAGATCGTGTCACCCTCGGCGATCTCGCCCCACGTGATCGGGTTGGTGAAAACGAGGGGCAGCACGCCTTGTTTCTTGAGGTTGGTCTCGTGGATCCTCGCAAAGGACCGGGCGATGATTGCCCGGGCCCCCATGAACCTTGGCTGCATTGCCGCGTGCTCCCGCGACGAGCCCTCGCCGTAGTTCTCGTCGCCGATGGCGAGCCAGTCGATGCCCGCGTCGCGGCAGTGGCGCGCCGCGTCGGGCAGTGGCTCGACGATGCCGTGGACCAGGCAACGTCCGGTTCCCGGCTCCCCGGTAAAGGCGTTGAGGGCGCCTAGGTAGAGGTTGCGGCTGATGTTCTCCAAATGACCGCGGTAGCGCAACCACTTGCCTGCCGCCGAGATGTGGTCTGTCGTGCACTTTCCCTTGGCTTTGAGGAGCACGGGAAGCCGGATGAAGTCCTCACCGTTCCATGGAGCAAACGGCTCGAGCCGCTGCAGTCGGGAGCTGTCGGGCTGGATCACAACGTCGACGGCGCCGTCGAGGGGAGGGACTACCAGGCCATCGATGCCGGCGGCGAACCCTGCCGTCGGCAACTCATCGCCTTCGGGAGCGGTAAGCCGGACCCCGTCGAGTTCGTCGGTGAGGGGATTGAAGTCGAGCGTGCCGGCCAAAGCGTACGCCACGGTTGTCTCCGGGGAGCCGATGAATGCGAGCGTGGCGTTGTTCCCGTCGTTTCGTTTCGGGAAATTGCGGTTGAACGAGGTGATGATGGAGTTCGCCTCACCGTCGGTCACGTCGGTGCGAGCCCATTGTCCGATGCAGGGCCCGCAGGCATTGGCGAGCACCGTCGCACCGATCGCCTCTAGGTCGGCCAAAAGCCCGTCACGCTCGATGGTGGCTCGCACCTGCTCAGAGCCAGGAGTGACGAGCAGTGGCGTCTTGGCCTTGAGGCCCCGGGCCGACGCTTGGCGAGCGATGCTCGCGGCGCGGCTGATGTCTTCGTAAGACGAGTTCGTGCACGATCCGACGCAGGCCTGGGAAAGGTGGAGCGGCCATCCGTTCGTTTTCGCCTCCTGGCTGAGTCGTGACACCGGCCGGGCCAGATCGGGGGTGTGGGGACCAACGACGTGAGGTTCGAGAGTGGTGAGGTCGATCTCAAGTATTTCGTCGAAGTAGGCGGCAGGGTCGTGCTCCACGTCCGGGTCAGCGCAGAGGTGATCACCTACAGCACTGGCGGCGTCGGTGACGGCCTCGCGGCTGGTAGCGCGCAGGTAGATGGCGGCTCGCTCGTCGAACGGGAAGAGTGAGGTGGTGGCACCGATCTCAGCCCCCATGTTGCAGATCGTGGCCCGCCCGGTAGCGCTGACGCTATTTACCCCCGGACCGAGATACTCGACGATCGCGCCGGTGCCGCCTCTCACGGTGAGTTGCTCGGCGACCTTGAGAATGACGTCTTTCGGGGATGACCACCCGGAAAGTTCTCCACGCAGGACGACGCCGATCAGCCGGGGCCAACGCAACCCGAACGGGAGGCCCACCATCACGTCAACGGCCTCGGCGCCACCCACGCCGACGGCGACCATGGCGAGACCGCCGGCGTTCGGCGTGTGGCTATCGGTGCCGACCATCATTCCGCCCGGGAAGGCGTAGCGCTCCAGCACGACCTGGTGGATGATCCCCGAACCCGGCTTCCAGAAGCCGATGCCATAACGCGCGGCTGCGGTTCGGAGAAAGTCGAAGACCTCTCGGTTGGCGTCCTCGGCGGCGGCCAGGTCGGGCCCGGCCCCCGTTCGGGCCTGAATGAGATGGTCGCAGTGGATCGTCGTCGGCACCCGGACCGACGGCAGCCCGGCGGTCATGAACTGCAACAGCGCCATCTGGGCGGTGGCGTCTTGCATAGCCACACGATCGGGGCGGAACTCGGCGTAGGAATGGCCCCGTCGGAGCTCCTGGCCTTCGGGATCCTCGAGGTGATTGAACAGGATCTTCTCGGACAGCGTCACCGGCCTGCCGAGGCGCCGGCGCGCCACCTCTGTTCGCTCCGCGGCGCGAGCGTAGACGGCGGTGGCGATGCTCAGAGGATCGTCGGTTGGTGCCGGAATCGAGTGCTCCCTTGGGCCGGTCGAGGAGTCCAGCCTACGCGGCCTCGGGATTCGCTTTCGCGGGTTACGGCTGCGGCGGTGAACGGGCATGATGGGGCCATGGCCGACGACAACGCACCCGGAGAGCAAGTAACAAAGAAGGGCAGGCCGGTGAGGAAGGTCGCGCCCAAGAAGGTCGCAGCCAAGAAGGTCGCAGCCAAGAAGGTCGCAGCCAAGAAGGTCGCAGCCAAGAAGGCTGTGGCCAAGAAGGCTGTGCCAGCCAAGCGCTCGCGACCGACAAAGAAAGCTTCGCCGGTGCCAGCGCGGGAGGAGGCGCTTCCCGATCCTGTCCCGATGGCCGAAGTAGCACTACCGCCGTCGCCGTTGCCGGAGCCACCAGCAGAGCCACCGCTTCCGTCGCCGCCGCCACCTGAGGTGCCAGAGCCGGCGCGCCAGGAGAAGCGCAAGCGGAAGAAGTTCCGCGTCGCACTATTGGTCGTGCTAACCGTCGCTCTCCTCGCTGGCGGCATCGTCCTGATCGCAGACCTGCTTTCAAGTAGTGACGACGGTGTCGGTTACACGTCTCTCAAGGCGGGAAACTGCTTTAACAACCCGCCCGACAACTTCAAGAGAGTGGCCACCGTGTCATGCGCCCGTCCCCACGATCTCGAGGTCGTGGCGGTCGTGAGCGATCCGTCGCCGAAGAAAGCTGGGTATCCAGGTACTTCCGCGCTCGTGCAGGTTGCGTCCGAGCAATGCGCGCCGGCGTTCCAGGCCTACGTAGGCGTGCCAGTGGAGCAGTCGCAGCTCCGTCAGGTTGAGGTCGTACCCCAGAAGGCATCCTGGGACGACGGCGGGCGCCGCCTGGTCTGCACCGTGCGCAGCCCCGACGGCGCGCCGTCGACCGGCTCGGCAAGAGGCTCGAACCGCTAGGGGCTACGCGCTTGCCGCCAGGCGCGCCGCCTGCTGTGTCTCCATGCGCTTGATCTCGTCAACGGGGGCTACGAGCCACACCTGATCGACGGTCACGTCCCATTGCTCGAGGAGTGATGCGGCTCGGGGCGAGCCGGTCAACTCGAGGTGGCGCTCAAGGTGCCAACGGAGTTCCTCCAGCAAGGCGACAGTCGGTCGAGCCGTTTCAACGAGAGCGGTGTTGAGACGTGTCGAGAGACTGGCCAGGGGGTCCCAGACGAAGGCCTGGCCCCCGGTCATGCCCGCGCCGAGGTTGTAGCCGACCGGTCCCAAGACGATCACGGTGCCACCCGTCATGTATTCGCAGGCATGGTCACCCACGCCTTCGACGACGGCGGTCGCGCCGGAGTTACGCACTGCGAAACGCTCACCCGCGGCGCCGGCGATGTAGACATCGCCACCGGTGGCGCCGTAAAGACAGGTGTTACCGGCGAGCACCGGTTCCCCGGCGTCGTCGGCGGGCGGGCGGATCACAATGCGCCCACCAGCCATGGCTTTCCCCACGTAGTCATTCGCCTCGCCGACGAGCTCGAACTCGAGTCCGTGCGCCAGGAAGGCGCCGAAGCTCTGGCCGGCCGAGCCGTCGAAGCGCACGGCCGCGGTTCCCATCGGCGGACGGTCACCCCACTCGAGGGCGATGGCTCCCGAGAGCGCGGCGCCAATCGTGCGATCGGCATTGCCAATGCGATAGCTGAGCTCGATGTCGTCGCCGTCCCATATGGCCTGCAGGGCGTCGGTCACGAGCTGGTCACCCAGCTCGGAGCGAGGACGCTGAAGCTCGACAGGTGCAACGAAGTGACGCGCCGCGTCGGGGTCGGTGGGCGGGGTGATCAGAGGAGTGAGGTCCATGCTGTTGGCGCGCGGGTCGTCGACTGTCCTTTGGGAAAGACACTCGACTCTGCCGATGGCCTCGTCGAGCGAGCGGAGCCCGAGGGCCGCCAGCTCGCGCCGGACCTCTTCGGCGATGAAGATCATGTAGGCGGCAACCCCTTCGGGCGTGCCCACGAACTTGGCCCGCAGGTGCGGCCGTTGGGTGGCGATGCCGGTTGGGCAGGTGTCTTTGTGGCACGCCCGCACCATGATGCAGCCCTCGGCGATCATGGCCGCGGTGCCGAAGGAATACTCGTCCGCGCCGAGAAGCGCGGCCATGAGCACGTCGCGTCCGGTCAGCAGTCCGCCGTCGATACGCACTCGGATGCGGTCGCGTAACCCGTTGTCGATGAGAGCTCGCTGCGTGTCGGCCAGACCGAGCTCCCACGGCAGACCGGCGTGCTTGATCGACATGAGCGGCGAGGCGCCGGTACCGCCGTTACAACCACTGATGTGAACCACCTCGGCGAGTGCTTTGGCCACTCCGGCGGCGATCGTGCCGACGCCGTCCTCGGCCACGAGCTTCACCGAGACGTCGGCTAGGCGGTTGACCTGCTTCAGGTCGTAGATGAGCTGAGCGAGGTCTTCGATCGAGTAGATGTCGTGGTGCGGCGGTGGCGAGATCAGCCCGATGCCGGCCTGGGTGTGGCGTAGCGTCGCTATCTCGTCGGAGACTTTGGCGCCCGGGATCTGACCGCCCTCGCCGGGCTTGGAACCTTGGGCGATCTTGATGTTGAGCTCATCTGCGTGAGCGCAGTACTCGGGCGTGACGCCGAAGCGACCTGATGCGATCTGCTTGATGCGGCTGTTCTTGTCTCCGGTGTCTCGACCGCGAGTGACGAAGCGGGCCCGGCTCTCGCCACCCTCTCCGCAGTTGGACTTACCGCCGATGAGGTTCATGGCTTCGGCAAGGGTCTCGTGGGCTTCTCGGCTCAGAGAGCCGTGCGACATGGCGCCTGTGGAGAAGCGGCGGGTGATGGCACGTGCCGATTCGACGTCGTCAAGGGCGACGGCGGGGCCGGCCGGAACGAGATCGAGCAGGTCGTGCAGCTCGGTCGGCGGACGACCGTTGACGAGCGCGGCGAAGCGCTCGTAGGTGTCATCACTGCCTTCGCGCAAAGCGGCTTGGAGCAAATGGGCGGCGTGCATCTCGTTGAGCGCCTTCACGACGTCGTCGTTGTGGGTGTGGTATTCGCCCTTCCTGCGGTACCTGTAGAAGCCGGCATCGACGAGCCGGGCTTCTCCGTGGCGGCTGATTGCGTCTTCGCCGAGGTCGGTCCAGCCGATGCCGCCGACGACAGACGGAGTGCCGGTGAGGCATGCGTCGACAACCTCGGCGCCGAGGCCGATGACCTCGAAGATCTGGGCGCCACGGTAGGAGTCGACGGTGGAGATCCCCATCTTCGACATGACTTTGAGCACGCCGTCTTCCATGGCCGCCTGAAGGCGGTTCTGAGCCTCGGGACCGGACAGCTCAGCATCGACGTTGTGGTCAGCCTCGTGCGCGACTGTCTCGAGCGCGAGGCCGGGGCAGATGGCATCGGCGCCGTAGCCCAGAAGGCAGGCCATGTAATGCACATCGCGGGCGTCGTCGGCGGAGACAACCAAGCTGGTGTCTGACCGGAGCCCGCTGGCGACCAGGCGATGGTGCACGGCGCCCGTGGCCAGGAGGGCCGGCAGGGGAGCGCGCTCTGCGGACACGTTGCCGTCGTCAATGACAAGGATGCCGCTTCCCTCCGAGACGAGGCGCTCGGCCTCGTCGCAGAGGCGGTCTATCCCGGCTTTGAGTCCGGCGGGTCCGTCGGCGACCGCGAAGGTGGCATCGAGGTGGCTGCATTCGAACTCGTTCTCACTCACTGGTGTGTGAGAGAGAAGGTCGACGACGGCCGAGGGATACAGGAAGAAAGACTTGAGGACGAGCAGCCGACTGGCTGCCGCGCTCTCGCTGAGGATTGGGTGGCGCGGACCAAGGAGGGTGCGCAGGCTCATCACGAGACGCTCGCGCAGGTGGTCGATCGGGGGGTTGGTGACCTGGGCGAAGCGCTGCTTGAGGTAGTGGTGAATGGGGCGAGGGCGGCCAGCCATGTTGGGGAGCGGGGAGTCGTCACCCATGGCGAAGACCGGGTCCTTGGCCTCATTGGCCATCCGGCGCAGCACCATCGACAGCTCCTCTTTGGTGTACCCGAACATGGCCTGACGGTGCTCGAGGACTTCCGGATCGGGCGTGCGTTCGATCTCCCGACCCGCGGACAGCTCCCGCAACCCGTCACCGGCCCACCGGGCGTAGGGCGCGCCGGCTGCCAGCCGCTCCTTGCAATCGACGTCGGCAACGATGCCGCGCCGGGGGTCGACGAAAAGCATCTCCCCGGGACCGAGGCGCCCCCGCTTGACGCTGGTCCGCGGCGCGCCACCGAGGTCGGTCGCGGTGAGGGAGACGTCGACCGCCCCCGCCTCCGAGCACGCGACGATGAACCCGTCGTCGCAGACGGCATATCTCAAGGGCCGGAGGCCGTTGCGGTCGAGGGCGGCACCGACGCCGAGGCCGTCGGTGAAGATGACGCCGGCAGGGCCGTCCCACGGCTCCATGAGAGACGCGTGGTACCTGTAGAAGCCTCGCACCTCGGGATCGAGATCGCGCTCTCCCTCCCACGCTTCGGGTATGAGCATTGCGACGGCATGGCGGATATCCCGGCCCCCGCGGGTAAGAAGCTCAACGGCCGAGTCGAGCTGTCCGGAGTCGGAGTCCTCCGAATCGACGACCGGGTGGAACAGGTCCTCGGGGCCGAGGCCGGCGTCCTCGGTTCCGAGTCTGGCCCGGGCTCGCATCCGGTTCGCGTTTCCAGCGAGGGCGTTGATCTCGCCGTTGTGACACATCACCCGGAACGGCTGGGCCCGTTCCCACGATGGCAACGTGTTAGTGGAAAACCGCTGGTGGAACACGGCGAAGGGCGCCGCAAATCGCTCGTCGGCCAAGTCGAGGTAGAACCGGGAAAGAGTGTCAGCCACAATGAGGCCCTTGTACACAACAGTGCGAAACGAGCACGAGACCACATAGGTGCCGTCAGCGGCCGCGCTTGTGGCGATACGGCGACGCAGGCGAAACGCGGCGCGTTCGGCTCCAGCCTCACCAATGTCTCGCGGCGCGGCGAGAACGGCCTGCACCATGGCGGGACGGGTCTCGCGGGCGAGGTCGCCGAGCTCGTCTTCGTCGGTGGGGGGCGTGCGCCACTCGACGATGGCGATCCCCTCCGCTTTGGCGGCATCTTCCACGGTGGCACGGGGGTCGTCGCCTCGGATGAACAGGCTGGCAACGCCGTGGGGAGTGCCATCGGCGCCGGTGCCGAATATCTCAGCCGGGATCGGTGTCATC
>JALZBN010000008.1:0-6679 GCA_030947365.1 Actinomycetota bacterium | reverse complement strand
CGCGAGCCCACCGAGGGCAGCAGCGACGATCGCCCTCGACGACCGGCCCTGGGCGTCGGCAACAAAACCGATGCCGCAGGAATCAAGCTCTGTGCTGGGCATGGATGGCCCCTCTCCGGAGATACGTGCTGGCGGGACCCGGGGCGCTTCTGTCGAAGAGGCGCCGTTGCCAACTGCCCCGGAGTAGGGGCCTAGATTACCGCGGCAGTTGCGGACCCGTCAGACGCCGCCGGCGGCGTTGGAGCCGCTTGGGTCATTGCCGTCATCGGACGCGCCGGAGCGTGCGGCCTCGCGCTCATTGTTCGGCCCAGTTGCGACCGGCGAGTGCTTGTCGGGACCGGCGTGAGCATCGACGAACTCGCCTCGGCCCTTGCCACCGGCGAGACTCTCGTCTTCTTGATCAGGGTCATCCGAAACTGGCTGTCCATCGTCGTCGACTGCAGGCATACAGGTCTCCTCCTACGAGCGGGAAAGGGTGCGCACGACATCTACCCGGCGCGGCCCGAAGCAAATCTCAGCGTGCCCGGCTCAGGGCCAGGAGGTTGTGCCGGGCGCGGGTCGCTGGCCCTCTCGCAGCGCCCATGCCCTGCGCCAAGGCGAGGCCGGCGGTCCGCTCAGCCGGGGCGTCGTGCCGGCCGAGGCGCGCCGGCGCGCCGACCACCAGTTCGTCGCCCACTCGTCGCCCAGCTCTTCGATGGAGCGCTCGATACGCGAGGCGAAGCGGCGGGCGTCCTCGCCATCGGCGGGACGCAGGGGTTTACCGAAGTTCACCTTGACGGGCCCCGCGCGCCGGAATGGGTTGGCGATTCCCGCTGGCAGCGTCGTGCCCTTCTTGAGTACCTGGCGGGTGCCTTCGAGGAAGACGGGTACGACGGGGCGGTCACACTTCACTGCCAAGTAGGCGGCACCGCCGCGGAAGTCGCGCGCCCAACCGTCGGGGCTGCGGCCGCCTTCGGGGAAGATGATCAGACTCCAACCTTCACCCAGCAGCTCGGCGACAAGGTCGGACGATCGGCGGTTGACCCGGTGGCGCTCGATCGGGATCGCTCCGATCGTTAGAGCCGAGAGCGCGCTCATCGCACGGGTGGTGAAGAACGTGTCCGACGCCGCGGCCACAACTGTCTTGTGGCGCCATCGCTCGGGAAGCGACGTCAAGATCACGCCCGTGTCGAGGTGGCTGTGATGGTTCGCCGCAAAGATCGCAGGTTCACGGAGGTCGGCCAAGCGATCGAGTCCGTGCACGTCGGGAGAGCCGACCACGTTCACCAGCGGCCGGAGAACGTCGTCGACGAAGACCGCCCTGGCGACACGGGCCGCGTAGCGGCGCGCCCACGCGGTGTCGTAGTCGAGTCCGACCTGGCGCGACACCGGAGGCCGCTCGACCCCGTCAGGCCAAGCCGGCGCGCCGAGCGGAAACGCAGTTCGCAACCGGGCCAATCCCATCAGGTGACTTCGGCCATCAGGTGACTTCGGCCATCAGGTGACGTCGGCCATCAGAATCGGTGGGTTGTGGAGATGGGTGATCGACGGGTCGCGCCCCACCACGTCTTCGGCCATCTCGAGGGCATCACGAAACGTCGACGCGGGCTTGAAGCCCAGGCGCCGCACCGCCTTCACGTCGCCGCCGACGACGATGACCCCGCCGACATGCTGCAGGGCATGCGCGCACCAATACCACATGTAAAACGGGTGAACACCGTGGTAGGCGTAGCTGGTGCGGTAGAGGTGGATGTACCACGGGTCGGTGGCGAAGTCCGCTTCGAACTTGGCCTCGATCTCGGCCGGGTCGGTCGTCTCCGCCAGCACCTGCTCGAAGAAGTCGATGTAGCTCGGATGGTGCACGGGGTGGAACTCCCATGGGGTGGGGTGGCTCATGATGACGACGCCGCCCTCGCGTACAAGCGGCTTGCCCCGGTAGAGGTTGAAGAAGTAGCCCAGCCCCAGGCACGCCACCAAAATCGGGTTCATGATCGAGTTCACGTTGTAGGGACAGATGTAGGGCAAGCCCATGGTGAGGATGTCGGCCTGGCCGTCGACGGCCACCATGTGCTGGCGGTAGACCTGCTCGGTGGTTGCGGCGTGCACGGCCTCGACCTCGCCGGCGTGCACACTCGTCAGTTTCTGCGGTGAATCAATTCCCTGGAAGATCTGGCGCGCCAGTCGGGGCGGCACCCGCTCGAGGCTCTTTGATGTCGCGAGGTATGACACTCGGTCTCGGAGCGACCACTCCCATTCCCGCTTCTGGAGGAACGAGAAGGCCTTCGGGAATGTGTCGGTGTTGAGCGTGGTCTCGATCTGGAAAATCTTCACGCCCTCAGCAGCCAGTAACCGGCCCATCCGCCAGTTCGAGCTGTGCAGCTCCGACTTGTGCTGATCCATGAACGACCGGCTGCGCTGCATCGTCTGCACGTTGTGGTGGTGGCGCAGGCTGCGATACGACGCCAACCCGGTGGCGACACTCTTGTGACCACCGTCCATGGCTACGAGGTTGATGTTGACGTAGACGATGAGATCGCTGGTGGCGGCTCGCTTGTTGATCTCGACTGTCTCGCCCTCCGCGGTCTGGCCGATGAGCAGCATGTTGTCGGGGTCTTCGGCGTCGTGCTGCATGAGCGCACCGCTCGGCGCGAAGGCGTCGTAGATGCGGTCACCCAGCATGTGGCGAAGCTCGGCTTCGGTCATCCGGCGGTGCAGCGCCAACGCGGCGATGAGCACCACGTCGTCGACGCCGGCCTCCGCGGCCAGCTCGAGCACGGCCTCGATGACCCGCTGGCGGTTGTCGGGCCGGCACATCGGGGGGAGGGGAAGGGAGATGTCGTCGAACGCGATCGTCAGACGCATCCCCGGGCGAAGTAGCGAGGGCAGGGGCTCGCTCTCGCCCAGTGGATTCAGGAGGGCGTGGCGGACGGCACCGTCGGGGTCGGCCAGGGGTGTGAGCGGCTCCGACGGGTACACGACACGCGACCCAACGGGCAGCCGTTCGAGGTGAAAGTTCTCGCCACTGTGAAACAGCACCGGAGGGGTCGATCTGTCGACTTCGAGCACGAAACCCGGCCGGGTGCCGGCACTCAACTTTTCATCCCTCAACGGTGCTTCTCTCCTCGGACGTCGAACACGACTTTCACCGCGCCGCGCGGACCTGCATTAGCGGCGTGGTCGATGGCGTCACGGTAGCGGTCGAGTGGGTATGCGGCCGAGACCAGGCGCTCGAGGCCGCTGTGGGCGACGAGGTCGAAGGCGAGATCGAAGGTGCGCCGGCTTCCTGCTGGCTCGTTCTCCAGGCCGTAGGCATAGGAACCCCGGAGATTGATCTGACGGTGCCACAGCGGCGTGAGGTCGACGAGCACGTGACCTGGCATCCCGACGAGGACCACGGTGCCGCCAGACCGGGTGAGCAGAAGGTCGTCGGCGATCGACGACTGCGAACCCACACAATCGATGACCAGGTCGGCCCCGCTCGAGAGACTGTCTCCGACCTCGAGTGATCCGGTGGCTCTGCGCACGGCGCGCCGTGCTTCACCGGGAGCAACGACGATGTCGGCCCCGAGCTCTCGTGCCAGCCGGCGCTGCTCGGGGTGTTTGGCTGCGACGATGAGCGTCGCCGGCGTCGTGAAGCGGCGGAGGGCGGCCACGGTGCACAGCCCAAGGGTGCCGCCACCGACGACGAAGACGGTTCCACCGCCGGGAGCGGCTGCCATCGCGCCGTGCGTCGCGCACGCCGCCGGTTCGACCATGACCGCGGCCTCGTCACTCATGTCGTCGGGGACGATGTGGATCTGGCTGTCGTGGGCGACGAGCGCTGTCGACCAGCCCCCGCCAGTGTCGGCGCAATACCCGGTCTGGAGCCCGGGCTGGAGGTGTCCGAATGCCACCCGTTCACAACGATCGGTGCGGCAATCGGCACAGGCCTGGCACGGGGGAGTGATGCCGCGGGCCGCGCAACCGAGCACGGGCTCGACGACGACCCGGCGCCCATCGTCGAGGTGACCGACGACCTCGTGGCCGGGAACGAAGGGGAAGGAGACGATGGGCTCGAAGTAGCGCGACGATCGTCCCTCAACAGTGGCCAGGTCGGAACCGCAGATGCCCGCGAGGGCGGGATACACGCGCTTCCAGTCGGCACCGGGAAGCGCGGGTTCGTCGATCTCGGAAAGACCGAGCGGGCCGACGCGGGCGCTGAGCGCCGGCGCGAACGCGCCGGCAACCTTCGCCGCCGCGTAGCGCGGGAGCGAGCGGGAGACCACCAGCGCCTTCACGCGCGAACCACGTCTCGGCCGCGTCGCCCGAGCGGGCGTGGTGACATGGGCAACAGCGGGTGGGGCGCGCCGGGTGACTTCGCCCAGTGCTCGACGTGCCAGCCCCGCTTGCGGGCGATGGCGGCGAGCTTGGGTTCGGCGTTGATGGCGACAGGAAACCCGACGGCTTCGAGCATCGGCAGGTCACTGGTCGAGTCGGCATAGGCAACCGACTCCGACAGTGAAAGCCCGTGGGCGTCGGCGTAGGCAGCCATCGCTGACGCGCGGGCCTCGCCAGTGGGGGGAGCGTCGACGAGCTCGCCGGTGAGAAGCCCGTCGCGCTCTTCCAGCCGGGCGCAGACGACATCGTCGAAGAGCGGGCGCAGGGGCTCGATAACGAAGTCGAGCGCGCCGGTGATCAGCAGGGTGCGGTGTCCCATCGCCCGGTGCTTTCGGACGCGCCGGAAGCCTGCGGGAAACGAGCGGTTGAGGAGGAGGTCGCTGAACATCTCCCAGGCATCGGCCTTGACCCGGCTAGCCGGCGCGCCCTCGTAGCGCCTGTAGAAGTGGCGCAAGAAGTCGCCCCGGTCGCGGCGGTCGAGCGCCAGGAGGCCCGGCGCGACTCGTAGCATTCGCAACGTGAAGCCGGCCCGCTCGTCGTCGGGCAACTCACGAGTGGCGAGCCAGGCATAGGACTCGACGACGTTGGACGCGATGAGCGTGTTTTCTAGATCGAATGCCGCGATGTGGCGCTCTGGCGCCAGCACATCGCGCAGCCCCCGCTCGGAGCGGCCCATGCTTGTTCTCGGACCACCGGTCGTGCGCGCCCTAGCGATCTTGACGACCGACGGAAGGTGGACGTCGATGACGTAGCGGCGCCAGTCGATGACCTTGGTGTCGAAGCCGAAGACGCGCTGGTCGTCGGCGTCGAGACTGTGCCAGAGCGCGACCGTGTTGGTGTCGTCGAAGATCGCCTCGGTCTCGGCGTAGGCACCGTAGAGCTTGACGTAGTCCATCGCCCGCTCACCCTGAGTGCGTCGTTCCTCCATACGGGCGGCGACCTCGGCCCGCTGGCCCCGAATCGGCAGTGCGCTGACCACCTTCTCGGCCACTTGCAGCAGCTTGAGACCCCGTTCGAGCTGGCGCTGGGCCCGCCCCCTGGTGGAATACGCCCACTCCTGGGCGACGATCGGCTGGCCGTCAGCGTCGTAGAGCGGATGCTGGTGGAAGTACTCCCGGACGAGCTCGACCATCTGGCGGTAACGCAAAGGGTTCCGGGCGCCAGTGGCCAGGTGGTACACGTTTTGCTCTGGCGTCGGACCGCGCGCGGCGAGGGCGATGAGGGCGGCAACCGCCATATCGACTGGGACGACGTCGATGATGCTCTCGGGAATTCCGGGGAACTCGCGCAGCAGGCCCCGGCCGTAGGCGATGATCACCGGCTCGGCCATCCGGAACCCCCGTATCCATCCGGCCTCGGGCTCGGACCAAGCCGACTCGATGATTGACGGGCGGGCAATGGTGACCGGCACGTTGACGGCGGTCTCGAGCAGGGCGCGCTCGGCGAGGGCCTTGGTGTAGGCGTAGGCGTCGGGCCAACCGAGGGCCTTTGCTCGAGCTCGACCGACGTCGACGAGCCGGTCCTCGACCCATTGCTCGCGCCGCCGCTCCGCCTTTGCGGCCACAAGGGCTGCCCCCGCGGCCCCCACTTCGGCGCGCCCTTCCTTGGTGAAGCCGGCCAGAAGCTCTGGACGTCGGCTCTCGGTGTCTGCGTCGGCGCGGGCCCGGCGCGCCGCGTCGACTTCACCTCGCCATGGCACGTCGGTGCTGAACGGTGTCTCGGAGAGAGGTGCCTCCGGCGAGCGGCCACGCCGGCTACCGGCGACATATGCCGTCGAGACGGCAATCATGTGCGCCTGGGAAGCGGATGCTTGCAGCGCCTGGAGCACTCGCAACGGCCCCATGAGGTTCACCTCGACGGCAGTGTCGATGGGGGAGTCGAAGCTGACCTTGGCAGCGGCGTGGATGACGACGTCACAACTCGTGAACAGGACCAAATCTTCATCGCTCGCGCCGAGGCCGTCGCTCGAGACGTCGCCGGCCACGACGGTGACGCGGCGCGCCACCTCCGCGTCGAAGCCGTCGCCGAGATCGGCGCGCAGACGACGAAAAGCATCGTTGGAAAAGATTTCCCGGCGCGCCCGGTTGGCGGCGGTGGCTCGACGTCCGGGGCGTACGAGGAGCACAAGGTGGCAGCCCGGAACGCAGCGCAGCAGGCGCTCGACGAGCGCGGTGCCGAGGAACCCGGTGCTCCCGGTGATCGCGATGCGTTTGCCGTCAAGTGCTTGCTGAATCACTGTTCCTCTCTAGCATCATCCGCCGGTACCCACGCCTGACCCCCGCTGTGGCGCGAGGCTTAGACACTTGACCACCAACAACGGATA
>JALZBN010000342.1 GCA_030947365.1 Actinomycetota bacterium | reverse complement strand
GAGGTGGCCCGACGGGTGTGTATCGACTGCCCGGTAAAGAGCCCGTGCCTGGAATACGCCTTGGCCAACAGCATCGATCATGGGGTGTGGGGCGGAGCCTCCGAGCGCGAGCGGCGCCGGATCGCGCGCCGGCGACGCCTGGCCCGCGCCGAAACGCGAGCGCTCAGTCACTGAACGGCGCCACCAGGGCCCTCGCCGCCTGGCGAAGCCGAGAGACGACGGATGGCGACGGGCTCCGGCCCTTCACCGAGTCGGCCGCGAGCAGCAGTTGGTCGACGGGGGCGTCACTGACCATGGTCAGCACGTTGCCGCCGGCCTGCCAGATGACGACATGGCCTCCGGCCCAGGCATAGACACGCGCCGCGGCATCCTTCACCGTCACTGCCGAACCTCCCGCCGGAAGGTCGGAGCGGGCTAAGCGACCCGGCTGTTCGAACAGCGAGAGGTCGTAGAGTCCATCGCTATAGAGCAGGTGTAGGACTCCGGTTTGTCGGTACACGCCCAGTCGCTCATAGCCCTCAGGCAACTCCGACGGCGCGGAAGCGTTCGTGGGCTGGGCGCCGGTTGAGACGGGCCGGGGCGATTGGTCGACGGTGTCGGCGGGGCGCTCAGCGGGCTGCGCCGGCGCGCCGAGCGTGAGCGTCTTGAACTCCACCTTGCGCTCGGTGTTGCCAGCGGCGTCGAACTGGTCGCGCCGCAGCAGCACTCCGTTCTCGGCGTCAAGGTAGACCCGCTCGCGCACTTCGGTGTCTTGACGCACCTCGACGACGTCGGTGAGCCGGCCCGCCACTGTCGACTGGCCCGCGGGAGTCGTCGTGTACTTCGCGTCCGAATCGGGGCGCGGGTGCGATTCGAGACCCGCGGGCCACAGAAGGTCCCATTCGGCTCCATGCCGGATCAGTCGCTCTTGTCCGGGGATTGCCAATACCGACGTACCGCCCCGCACGAAGAGCGACCCACTCGTGTCCTCGATCGCCAGCTGCTCCTGCCGGGTGGCGTCACCGTCGCGCCATTGCACCTCGACCGATCCTTCGAACGACACCTGCTCGGTCGCCCGGCGCGCCGTATCCAGCGGGCCGGCCCCACTCGCGGCGGCGACCGGCGCGACGCCAGCCGCGGTCGCAGCCACAACGGGGACGGAGACGAAGGTCACGGAGACGAAGGTCACGGAGGCGACGGTCACGCAGACGAGGCGGTTCACCGACGGAAACTCACCGGCACCCCGACCGGCGCCAGCTGGCTGATGGGGTCGCCAGATGACGACGTGGCGTGGGCCTCGACGAGCCGCGTCATCTGCGGTGAGACCGGCGCGTTCGCCGGCGCCGCCAGGAAGAGGGCGGCGAACGATGCTGCCGCGGTGGCCGTCAGTGCCGCGAGTCCAACGCGTCGCCGGCGCCGCCGACCGCTCACGTGATGAGGACGGGCCAGACGTTCGACGAATCCGAACGGAGGCGGTTGGGGCGGCAGCGACCGTATGCTGGCACGCACGGCGCGCACTTCCTCGAACTCGGCGGTGCACGTCTCGCAACCGCCTAGATGGCCCTCCGCAGCGAGCTCCTCCTCCGATGACAGCTCACCGTCGAGGAGGGCGCTTAGGGCGTCACCGAGGTGGGCGTCACCGAGGTGGGCGTCCCCATGCGGCGTCATCCCAGGATCTTTCGCAACTGGGCCCGGCCTCGGTGGATCCGACTGCGAACCGTGCCCACCGGCACATCGAGGGCTTCGCCGATTTCGACGTACGACATTCCAACCACGTCGCACATCACGACGACCGCCCTGAAGTCGGGTGGGAGTTCGCCCAGTGCGGACGTGACGCCCGCAGACAGGTTCTCTTCCTCGTGCACGACATCGGCGCCCCGGCTCGGGGGAACGACCCGATCCGGCTCATCCGGCAAGAAGTCGACCGGTCGGCGACGGCGACGGCGCACCTCATCGAGAAACGCGTTCGTAGTGATGCGGGCCAACCATCCCTCCAGCGACCCGGGCGTGTAGGTGCCAAGGCCCTTGCGGACCCGAACCAGCACCTCCTGAACCAGATCCTGAGCGTCGTCGTCGTTTCCTGTCAGCCGGTAGGCAACGTTGTAAATGAACCGCCCGTGGTCACGGGCGATCGATTCCCACGTTGGTACCCCACCATCCGCCATA
>JALZBN010000074.1 GCA_030947365.1 Actinomycetota bacterium | reverse complement strand
CGCGTGACGCCGGGCAGGCTGGTGCAGAACTCGCGCAACCGGTCGAGGTCGAGCTCGGCGACGGGGGTGCGAAGTTGTCGGAAGAGCCGCTTGAAGGCCATGGTCGCGGCGCGCCGGGTTCAGTCGTCGGCGGCGGCATTGCGCATCAGGAGCCGGACCGCCGTCCCTTGCGCGGACGAGCTGATCTCGACCTCGTCGACCAGGGCACGGATCAGCGGGATCCCGAGGCCGCGCTCGAACTTGAGCCGGGCCGGATCGGTGACGGGCGGGTGGTCGGGCAACGAGGCGGGGTCGAACCCCGGCCCCCGGTCTTCGACACTCACCTCGAGACCGCGCTCATCGGTCCAGTAACGGAGTTGAACCCGATCGGGCGTGGCGGCCGCGTCGTGGGCCTCGATCGCGTTCGTGCAGGCCTCGGAGACGGCGAGCTTCAGGTCGTCGACGCGCTCGTCGGGAAGGTCGACGTCGGAGGATGCCATTGCGGACACGACGAGGCGCGCCAAGGCCACGAACTCCGCACGTGCCGGGATCTCCAATTTCACGACTTCGTCGATCACGGCGCCCTTCTCAGGACTCCCCGGCAGCCGCGTCGACGGAGTCGTAGATCGA
Source organism: Actinomycetota bacterium (assembly GCA_030947365.1). GTDB lineage: Bacteria > Actinomycetota > Acidimicrobiia > Acidimicrobiales > AC-14 > JALZBN01. The sequence continues at coordinate 5,704 of JALZBN010000074.1, read as the reverse complement.
GAACACCTTGGTGAGCCCGGTGATTTCGAACACCTTCAGGATGCGGTTCTGGGTGCAGACGAGCACGAGATCGCCGTCGTGGCTTCGTAGCCGCTTCAAGCCGCCGACGAGCACGCCGAGCCCGGTGGAGTCGAGGAAGTCGACACCTTCGAGGTCGACGATGATCTGGTGCTTCCCTTCCGTCACCAGTTCGATCAGGCCCTCGCGGAACTTGGGCGCGGTGTAGACGTCGACTTCGCCGCGAACGCTCAGCACCGCGTACTTCCCGCGTTCGCTGACCTCGAGACCGAGATCCATTGTCGCTCCTTTGGGTTCTTCCTGGGGTCTGTTGGGCGCCAAGCTAGCAAGTCGCCTGGCAGGTACGGAATCCCCACGATTAGGTCGGTCAGATAGGGGTCAGTCAGCCGTGGTGCGTCGTGGTCGCGCCGGGCTTCACGAGGATGTCTTCCCAGGCATCGTGCTTCGCTACCGTGAGCGGAGCCCACTTGGCCTCGTCGCCCTCGTCGGCATCGCCCTCGACAGGTGACGTCGCCTCGGGAGTCGTCGCCTCGGGAGTCGTCGCCTCGGGAGTCGTCGCCTCGGGCTTCGCCGCGACGGTGGCACTCGTCGACCAGTAGTCCAGAGATACGGCGGGCTTCTTTGCCCGCGGCGTAGCGGTCGGGCGCGCCTCGGAAGCCAGCGGTATGAGGCCCGTGAGCCAGGTCGGGGCCGGCGTGGGCTCGGGTGGAGGTTGCGGATCTGGCGGCGCGTCCCGGGCTGGGCTGGTCACACTTTCACCTGTAGCAACCACCGGAAGCGTCTCGCTGACCTGTCGCCGTGTCGGGCCCCGCTTGACGGCCCCCGGGCCGGCGGTCAGCCAACCGTTGAAGCGCCGCACGTGAAACGCGACGAGGCAGAGGAGGAGCCCGCCGGCGACCGGTACGAGCACGGCGCGCGTGCTGTTGCCCGAGGAGTCGGCGTGCAAGCCGATTGTGTCGGCGCCGGCGCGGCCACTGCCGCCGGCGCGGGGGACGGCGAAGGGAAGATTTTCCTGGAACGTGCCGTCTGGAATCGACGGTGCCGCGGGCACAGAGGCCTTGGGCGGCGCGCCGCTGCCTTTGAGGAATGCGGAGAGGTTCGGGGTGGGAGCTGGGCTCTGGGCAGGCCCCGCAGGAGGAGGACTGCCGGGGGGTGGCGGCGCCCCGGGCGGGGCGGGAGGCACGACGACCTGGGTGGCCGTGAAGCCGGAGCCCACGGCGGTCGACGCGTCGCCGCTACGCCCGGCTCGGATCGCCTGCACCTGGTAAATGAACGTGCCGCCCGGGCCCGCGGCAGGATCTGCCACCGACACCGCTGATCCGTTGGAAGGCTGAGCTACCGCGCCGCCGACGTCGTGGAATGCCGACGCGCCGGGGTCTTTGCGTTGCACCCGGTAGGCGATCATGTCGGGCTCGGAGTTGCGCGCCCACGTGACCCGAACGGATTGGTCGGGGCCGGCCTCGGCGCGGACCCCCCCCGGTTCGGCCGGAGGGATCTCCATCCGGAATGACACCGTCGCCTCCGAAGTCGCTGCTCCGTCGAGCACGCCGAGCAGAAACTGGCTGCCGCTGGCCTCGATGTGGGCTTGGAAGGGGCCGTTGTGGGCCAGCGCGGGTGACCACGAGAACGACACGCTCTGACCGCTGCCGGAGCCGCAAGGATCGCAAGGCGAAGGAAGGTTGCCGGGCCCGGATACGAGGCTGACTGCGACGTTGCCCATGTTGTCGAAAGCACCCGGCATCGCCGCATTTCCGGAGATCGTCGGCTGGTCGGTGAGTACGGCGTTGCTGGCGGGGCTGGCGATCGTGATGGCCGGCGGAACGGAAGCGCTCGCGGGAGACGCCGCTCCGAAAACGATGGCGACCACGACCCCCGCAGCCGAGGCTGCTGCGAGAGGCCGCATCCGGGTCATGCGTGAGCTAGGTCTTTGACCCAGGTCGAACGGATGATCAAGCGTTCGGCGGCCGACCCCTTGGGGTGGCAGGTCGTCAGCGTCAACGACCGCTCGGGTGTGGGATCGAGGACCGACATGTCGTTTGGCGACACCGCGTACGGTGCCTTGGCTACCTGGTAGATGCAGCCGCCGATCGGCGTGTCGAGCTCGATCGTGTCGCCCGGTTTCAGTCGGTCGACGTTCGCGAAGGGCTTGCCAAAGGTGGTGCGGTGGCCGGCGATGGCCACGTTGCCCGTGTCGCACGGCAGCGAGGTGTTGGCGTAATGACCGGCTCCGGCGCGCAGAGCACTCGGGGTGGTGCCTTCGACCACGACGACGTCGACGTCGATGGCCGGGATCTTGATGCGGGTGAGGCTGTCACCAGTGGCGACCTGCCCCTTGCGGTAGGCCTGTTCGAGCTGGGGGCTCGCGAGCTGGCGACCGAGCTTCGACTGGAGATGGTCTTGCCACAGATTGGAGACGAACGGGTAGCCGACGAGGGCGACGCCGCCGACGAGCAGGAGCACCGAAACGACCGACAGCGCGCGGCGCGCCCACGGTCGGGCTCGGAGGATCTCGGTGATGCCCTGGGAGGTAGAAGGTCTGTCCATTTGAGCCCTCAGGTTACCGGAGGTTCATTTGGCTCCGACTATCGCCGGGCCACGAGGCGTCGGGTCACGAAAGCCACTAGGAGCAGTGCAAAACCGGTCATGGGCAGCCACGGCGACTCTCCACCGGTCCTGGCCAAGACGTCTTTGGCGGGAAGCACGGAGGCAACCGTCTGCTCACTGATGGCCCCCTTGGCGCCGCCAACGGCCGACTCCGCGTGGGCGAGTTCGATACCGATTCCGCCACTGACACCCTTGAGTAGCTGCAGGCTCACGCCGTCGGCGACTGCACCGACAGTGCCATCGGCATTGTTCACGGTGCGCCCGGCGCCGAGCGAGATGGTGGACTCGAGGGGAGTGCCGGCCAGCAGGGTGAGCGGCGCGCCGAGCTTCACCGGAATGTCGGTGATGGTGCCGAGGATCGGCAGCCCGAGCTTCACGTCAACGAGGGCGGGATCGAACGCCGGGGTGCTGACGCCGCTGCCCCTATCGAACACCGAGGTGGTCGTGGCCTTGCCGACGACGATCGAGAGCAGCGGAGCACCACTGAGGGCGAGTCCGGGCAGCACGTCGATCTCCGCGCCTTCTGCCGCTGATGCGGCGGTGACGGCGCCAGCGTTGGTGGTGACCGCGGAGGCCGAGGGGCCGACACGCACAGAGAGGATGCCGGTTGCCCGCTGAAGACCGGTAAGGAGGTCGCTCACCAAGCTGTCGACGTTGAGGTTGAGACTGTTGAGGAGCGGCGTGAGCAGGTTGCCGAGCAACGCGTTGAGCGTGTCCTGAACGGTGCCGACCGTCTGGTCGACGAGAGGCGTCAGCTGGGCGATGATCGGCTGCAGCAGCGACAGCCCACCCAGGTCGACGGAGGCGATGCTGGCGTTGCTCGTGGCATTGGGGACACCGCCGGTGGTGTCGGCCTTCGACTGGGAGCAGGCGGTAGATACGGCTAGAAGATTGAGAAGGGGAAGATTGAGGAGGCACGATTGCGGGGGCGCTGCAACCTTGTTGGCGCCGGATGCCTCGGCCGTGCTCACGGTGCCAGGAACGAGAAGGACGCCTGCCCCCGAGGCCTGGGCTAGCGGGGTCGAGTTGCCCAACGCGTTGGTGGACCCGATCGTGATGTTGTTGCCCAGAAGGCTGATGTTGAGAGCCCTCGCGGTGGCGGTACCCGCAAACCTCTCGGGCGTGTCCGCGCTGGCGGGCATGACCAAAAACGCGCCAGCCACGAATGTCGTCATGACCAAGGCCACAAGGCGCCGGGCGATTTTCATGCTGATTGGGTCCCCTCCCACCATGCCGAGGGGCCCGTGCCCCGCGGCGATACGACGTGCTTAACCCTTATTGATGCAACTGGTGACTACCACGTCACAGGGAAGTTTTCCACAATTGCGACAGGGTCACTGCTCTACGCGCATGGTGGCCTCCGCTTCCAAGGTGACGTCGCCGAGGACCGGTCCGACGAGGGGCACCCTCGAAGGGGCCCGGTACCGGACGTGCACCTGTACCCGGCTCCCGGCCCCGCCCCGGCCGGATACCACCACCTCGAGCCGCTCGGCTTCGAGATCAGACCCGGCGATAGCGGCGCGTTTGGGCCCATCGGGAGACGGATCGACGGCTGCCTGGCGCGCCGCTTCGCGCGCCGCGTGCACGACGAGCACCTGGTCGCGCACGACCAGGCCAACCTGCACGACGGCTAGCAGCAACACCACGACGAGGGGGAGGACGAGGGCCAGCTCGACTGCTGACTGGCCCTCGTCCCCCTTCCCCCGCCGCTTCACTTCACCTTGCCGGTGATGGCCTTCAGTACGGTGTCGAAGAGCTTCCCGATGAGATCGCTCTTGGTAGCCCACGCAACGATCAACAAAGCAATCGCGGCCGCGCCGAGCAGCACGAGCGCATACTCCGCGGACGTCTGGCCCTGTTGGTCGCGCCCGGAACGGCGCGCCGCGGCCTGCGAGACCGCGCTGAGGTGACCGAGCGCGGACGAGGTCGCAAGTTGGAGACGGATGAAGATAGCGAGCATATGAATCCCTTTCGTTCTGGACTTGAGTTCGTTCTGGACTTGAGTACGTTCTGGACTTGAGTAACTGGGTGCGGCCGCCCTTGCGGACGGGGCTTCAGATGTGAAGCGACCGGATGGCGGCGGCGATGAGGGGCGCCACGGTGAGCAGCGCGAAAGCGGGGAGTGTGCAGGCCACGAGAGGGAAGAGCAGCTTGACGGGAAGCTTTCGGGCCGACTCCTCGGCGCGTCGGCGCCGGTCGCGTCGGACCTCGGCGGCCAGGCGTTCGAGGCTCGACACGAGCGGCGCGCCGTAGCGCTCGGCCGAGGCGAGGGTGCTGGTGAGTGGTCGTATCGCCTCACCCGCCCGTCCGGGAACCTCGTCGAGGGCGTCGGCCAGCCGGCGTCCGAGGGCCACGTCGGCGACGACCCGTCGCAGTTCGGCAGCTAGCGGGCCGCTGGCCCGCGCGCCGACAGCGGCCACGGCAAGGTGCACGGTGAGCCCCGCGCCCACGGCAAGGACGAGAAGGTCGACGACGTCGGGAAGGTCGGCGGCCAAAGCCGCCAGCCTGCGCTTCTCGGCGCGAGCGGCCCGCAGGGAAGGGAGCATGTAGCCCACGAGCGCCCCACCAAGCGCCGCGGGCGGGAAGACGGGCAGCAGGACGCACCCTCCGAGAACGGCGGCGCCCACCCTGCGGGCGGTGATGGGATCGGTTTCTCCACCGCGGCGGACCCGAGCGAGTAGCCAAGTGCCGACCCGTTCGGTCAGCGGCCGCCGCACACCGTCAGGCCCATGGGGTGGATTGGCATAGGGGGCAGCGCCGCCGTGAGATCGGACGATCGAACGGACCCGCACCGGTGCCGGGCGGAGGCGGTACGCAACGCCGACGAAAAGCACTACCCACGCTGACCCGAGCAGCATGGGGGTCATGGCTGCACCCGGCACAGCCGTTGCATCCACAGCCAGCCCAGCCCGTCGAGGGTGAGGCCGCCGGCGAGCAATATCAGCCCCGCCGATGTATGGAGCAAGAACTGCGACGTGCGGGGGTCGGTCGACGCGGCGAAGACGCCAAACGCGAGCGGAGCAAGGCCGATGACGAGGGCGGACATCCTGGCCTGCGATGCCAGCGCGCGAGCCTCGGCCGC
>JALZBN010000341.1 GCA_030947365.1 Actinomycetota bacterium | reverse complement strand
CTCGATGAGCTCGGCCAGGTCGTCATAGGAGTCCTTCAGGTAGGCCTGGATGACCGCGCCGGCCTGCGCGTCGGCGAACTCCGCCTCCGATAGCAGTTCACGAAAAAGCTGAAGGGTGAGGTCTTTTACGTCGTAGTGCTCCGCGTCGAAGTGCACGAAGCCGTCGCTGGTCTGAGCTTGTCGGAGCAGTGGCCTCAGCCTCGCCTTGGCCTGCTCTAGACCCTCCTCACGGGTGAGTGGCGAGAACCGAGAAGCGAGTGCGGTCGGCTTCACGCTGACATTCACGCGTGCAAGCCGGCCGTGATCGTCGCGCTCGAGCTGGTCATCGGGCGCCCATTCACGCGTCGCATCGCTCAACACTGTCAACAGTTGGGCCACACGCGCCGCGTATCTGTCGGCCTCCGTTTCGGTCACTGTTTTCTCGCCCAGGAGATCGACGGTGAACGCGCTACCTCGACGCCAGAGCCGATGAAGGCCGGCGACCGCCTCGTCGGGGCTGGTTCCAACGATGAACTGGTGGGCGACCTGGGCGATGTTGCGCCGCGCCAGCTTGGCCGCTGCCGCGGTTCCGAGAACGGGAACATGGTCCGCGATCCCGAGACCGAGATCGACAAGCCTGGGGACGTCGGGCCCCTCGAAGTATTCGTCGAGATGGCGCAACACGTCGGCGTCGTTGGCCGTGGCCGGGAACACATCGACGAACCGAAAGAGTTGAGTCTTGAACGACGGATGCGACATTGCCCACTCGAGCATCCGCTCGGTCCACCACGACGACTGGACGACCCCGTGTTGGCCCCCGCTGCCGAGCTCCGCCATCCGCCGGGCGAGGGTGACGACCTGAGCGTTGATCTGGTTGCTCACCATTCCCAGGGTACGGGCGGTGCAACGCATCTACGATGCGCGCCATGTCCGGGCCCGTCGAGCTCGTCTGGTACGGCGACGACGCGCCGCTCTACGACCTCGGCCCGCGCCATCCTCTCCGTCCACAGCGGGTGATCCTCACTCGCCAACTGATCCACGCCTACGGATTGCTCGACGCCGACACGGCCCGTGAGACCCCGGCGCGCGACGCAACCGACAGCGAGCTCGGACTTGTGCACTCCGAGCGCTACATCGATGCCGTTCGCCGCGCCGGTCACGGGGAGCGAGGCTCGTGGTGGGAATTTGGTTTCGGTCCCGGCGACAATCCGATCTTTCCCCAGATGCACGAGGCCGGGGCGCGGGTGGCCGGCGCGTCCATCGCAGCCGCCGAAGCTGTGCACTCGGGACGCGCGGCGCACGCCTTCAACCCTGCCGGTGGACTTCACCACGCCATGCCCGAACGAGCAAGTGGGTTCTGCGTCTACGACGATCCGGCTGTGGCGATCATGTGGCTCCTTGAAGCGGGGGTATCGCGTGTGGCCTACATCGACGTGGACGTGCACCATGGTGACGGGCCGCAAAGCATCTTCTACTCAGACCCACGCGTCTTGACCATCTCGATTCATCAGGACGGCCGGACCCTCTTTCCTGGCACGGGCTCCGTCGACGAATCGGGTGACGGCGATGCCGATGGCACGAAGGTGAACGTGCCGCTACCTCCCTACACCGGCGACGCGTCGTGGCTTCGCGCGTTTCGAGAGGTCGTGCCGCCACTCGTCGAAACGTTCGCTCCCGAGGTGCTCGTCACCCAACTCGGCTGTGACAGCCACCATTCCGATCCGCTCGCCAACCTCTCGCTCTCAACGGCGGCGTACAGAGAGGCGGCAACGGTCCTACACGATCTCGCCCACCGGGTGACGGGTGGACGCTGGGTGGCTACCGGCGGGGGCGGCTACCAGTGGGCAACGGTGGTGCCACGCGCCTGGACCATCTACTTCGCCGAGATGGCCGGGGTTCAGATCGCAGATGAACTACCACCGGACTGGATCGAACTGGCCACGCGAGAAGCCGGCGAGCCGATTCCAACGACGCTGTCGGAATCACCGGCACCCGGCTTGACGGATGACGGGACCGGGGCGGACGCCTCGATAGATGCCGTGCGAGAGCTCATTTTTCCTCGGCACGGTCTGCGCTGAACGCTGCTTGAGACGGTCACCCAGGCTATGGGACGAGCGACGCGATCGTCGAGTAGATCAGCCTTGCTACTGGACGTTCCCCCAATGCTGGTAA
>JALZBN010000340.1 GCA_030947365.1 Actinomycetota bacterium | reverse complement strand
GTTCTGGCACTTTCCGACAACCACCTACTGTTCCGGGTGCCAGACATCTTGGCCAGAATGGCAATGTGACGACCGGGAGAAGATCATGGGAGACAAGATCGGGAAGATTACAGAGGCCGTCGGACGGGTGACCGGCGACCGCGAGGTCGAGGCGAAGGGACGGGTGGAACAAGATGCCCAGGATCCCGACGAGTCGGTCGAGGAGGTCACCGAGGAGACAGTCGAGACTGAGAAGCAGATCGTGCGGGGCGAGCACAGTGACATCGACCCGGAAGCCCGATAGGTGTCGATCGTCCTGTCGACCTAACTACTTCGGCCTGAATTAGTCGGTGGCACACCGACCAGCGACGGCTCGCGGGCGCCGACGCCACACCGCGTGGTCCCGAATCCTCGCCTTCGGCCGCTCCCATCCCGCTCTTCCGACCGTTTCTGGCCGATCGAGGCGCGACGGGACAGCCGGGGCGAGGAGATCAAGCGGCGTTACGAGATGTTGGTGGTTCATTGGCCGGCGCCGTCGTGACTGGTGGGAGTGGTCGAGCTCCAGCGGTGACAGCCGGCGTGGCCTTGGCCTCGATGAGAGTGGAGACCTTGACCGAGTTGTGGGCCAGCACCCCCCAGCCGCACCAGGTCTCGGCCCCGTCGATGCCGTCGAGCGGCGTGCGGCGCCAACCGAAGTCGCGCTTGAGGCATGAGATGCGCGCCTCAGACCCGGTGCGCCACTTGACGAGTTTCGTGAAGCCCCGGCCCCGCTGTACTTTCTGGCGGGCGGCGCGGGGACGGCCCTTGCGAGGGATGGCGACGCGCTTGACGCCGAGGGCCTCCAGTCCGGCCTCGATGGCGGCCTCGCCGTAGCCCCGGTCCGCGGTCACCGCCGTCGGCGCCCGGCCGAAGCGGGCCCGGATGCGGGCAATGGCGGGGACGAGCATCGGCGCATCGGCCGGGTTGCCCTTGACCACCAGGTAGTCGAGCACCACGCCGTCAGCGTTGTCGGCCACCTGGGCCTTGTAACCGAACTCGACCGGGCGCCCGAGGCGTCCCTTGGCGATCGGTCGGGCGTCGTCGTCGTGCAGGGACACGACGCGCGTCGAACCGTCGGGGACCGCTCCTGACAGGCGTACACGTGTCTGGGCGGCGATGCGCTCCACCAGGGTGGCCGTGCGCTCCAGCTCGGCGACCAGGGCGATGGCCTTGCCGCTCGCCGCGCCGGCCTGGGCCCGCAGCGAGCGGCGAGCATTGGTCACGACGCGCTGAGCCTCGGCGGCCGCGGCCTCGGCGATGACCGCCATCTGCGCGTTCAGGGCCCGCACCTCATCCTTGGCGTCGTCGTTGCGCCGGCGAAGCCAGGCGGCGACGTCGTGGGCCCGGCGGCGCACGGCTCGGGTGCGATCTCGAGTGGCGGTGCGCGTGGCCAGTCCCATGGTCTTGAGCTTGGTGACGGCGGCGGCCATCTTGGCCACGCCCTTGGCCAACAGCCCGCTGTCGGTCGGATAGGTGACGTTGGCCTCCACGACCGTGGTATCAGCGCGGACGCGATCGGTCTTGATGACCTTGTTCTCGTGCGCCTTGGCCAACAGCGCCTCGTTGAGCGCCGCCACCGCCGTCTCGCCGCAGCGGGTGGTGAGCTTCATCAACGTCGTCGGATGCGGCACGGCCTCGCCCAGGGGGATGCGGCAGAACCGCCGCCAGGCGAGGGAGTCGGTGACCTCACGGCACAGCGCCTCGAAGCCGAGGCGGTAGCGGAAGCGCAGGAACATCATCCGCAGGTAGGTCTCCATCGGGATCGACGGCCGCCCGATGCTGGGGTCGAAGAACTCCCGGAACGGCTCGAAGAACCGCACATCGTCCAGCAAGGCATCGACGCCGACGAGGCCGGCGGGAAGACCCAGGCAGCACTCGGGCAGGATCGCTTCCCACAGCGTCGTGTTCGGGTTTACGGTACGCAGCACGATGGCTCCAATCCCTTGTCACGTAAGGGTTTAGAGCCATCTTGACGACGTTCGAGGCTGATCGCGAGCACCCTCGCTACGCAAAAGTGCTGGTGGGAGCCCTTTTTCACAACGACTTTTTCCGGGTGAAGTAACTAATGGGGGTCGATCACCCCGAAGTCGCGATCGACCTGTCCTCGCCGGCAGGGAGAGTCGAGACCCTCGGGT
>JALZBN010000339.1 GCA_030947365.1 Actinomycetota bacterium | reverse complement strand
GCTCCGCATACGTCGATGAGCTCAGTGACTCGGCGATCGCGGCGACCGTCGGCCGCCACCAAGCGGTGCCCTCACCGCACTCCGAGATCCACTTGCACCACTTTGGCGGGGCGGTGGCGCACGCCGGCGACGGCGCTGGCGCGTTCGGTGACCGCTCAGCGCAGTACGTGCTCAACGTGATCGCCCGCTCGCCTGACGCCGAGGGTTTTGACGCCAACGTGGCCTGGGCGCGCGCAACCGCCGAAGCGCTGGCCCCGGTCAGCCGCGACGGGGCCTACGTCAACTTCATGGGCGACGCCCGTGACGAGCGGCTCCGCGCCTCCTACGGCGACGCGAATTACGAGCGGCTGGTCGCGCTCAAGCGCCGCTACGACCCCACCAACCTGTTCCAACTCAACCAGAACATCACCCCGTAGCCCGCACCTGGGGACGCCCGCGAAACCGCGCGGGCAGTCGAACACAGAGCAACAACCCACACAAGTTCTCGCCGGCAACGAACCGACGAGCGCAGCACGACGCACGCCATCCGCCGGCGGGTCGACCCCGCCTGCGCCGAACCATCCAATCGAAGGGAAGGAAAGCCACAATGAAACGCCTCTTCATCATCGCCGCGCTCCTCGCGGCGCTCGGCACCACCGCCGCGGCGCTGGCCGCCAGCGGCAGTCCGATCACCGAGAAGATCCTCGGCGCGGCGAGCATCGCGCAGCGCTACACGATCGATGTCAGAGAACCCGCCGACGTCGTCGACGCCCAGGCGACGGTTCCGCCCGGCGCAAGCTTCGGCTGGCACTATCACCGAGCGGCCGTCGTCGTCGTGGTCAAGTCCGGCACGCTAACCCTCTACGACAGTGTCGACCCTACCTGCACCCCGCAGCGCTACTCCGCGGGCCAGGGCTTCGTCGAACAGAAGAATCACGTGCACCTCGCCCGAAACGAGGGCCACGAGCCGGTCGTAGTCCTCGTCACCTACCTCGGCCTGAAGCACGGCGTCAACCCCGACGTCCCGGCCGCAAACCCCGGGAACTGCCCCTTCTAGCCACGACGAAGCGAGCTTCTGAGCTCAGGCGCAGGCAGCCGGCCGGCCTGCGCCTAGCTTGGACGCATCGACCAACCCGGCCTGCCGGGAGTAACCAATGAACGCCTATCTCCACTACCTCCTTGCTCAGCAACGCATCGCCGATCTGCAACGCGCCGCCGAACGTGCGCGACTCGCAACAGACGCAGGGGCCGACCGGCGCGACTCGCGCGACTGGAGTCCGATTGTGCGCGCCCTGCCGATGCCGACGGCCCACCCGTCGCCGGAAGCGTGGCCCGACGCTCAGCGCGCCGCGAGATGCTCCTGGCAGTCGCGCCAGATCACACGCTCACGCGCGAAGGGAAACAAGTTCAGATGTATGCACAGGCGACAGCTCCCGGTGGCGGAGGCCACGGATCTGCCCCGGTGGATCCCCAGGAGTGCGACCCGGCGAGCTGGCAGCACTGCGGTGGACAGACCTCGATCCGGCGAACCGGCAGGCCGTCATCTTGCGCGCGCTCGACGGCCAGGGCGGCGAGAAGACCTGAAGAACGGACTGGCCCGGCCGATCACCCTTCCGCCCCGCGCGCTCGAGGCGCTCGGCATGGTCACCCGCCGCCGGGACTCGCCATATGTCTTCCACTCTCCGCGGGGCAAGCGGCTGAGCAAGGGCTCCCTCAACTAGCTGTGGCGCCCGGTCGCCTCAGCCTGGCGCGCCCAGGGAGGCCGCGACATAGACCTGTATGAGCTTCGGCACGCTTGCGCGACCATGCTCCTGGAGCGCGGCCTGAGGCCGGCCGACGTCGCCGTCCAGCTGGGTCACACCGACGGCGGAAGGCTCGTCCAAATCCTTTACGGGCACCCCGACGAGGAGCGGGCGCTCGACCGGCTATTGATGGCCTTCTCAGCAGACGGCCGCAAATCGGAAGTCGAGGTCACTCGACTCGGCCAAGATCCGCCGCAGATTGCTAACGGGACCGCCACGAATGCAGGATTCTTCGCGCTTGTCAGACCCGCCGTCTCCACCTTTGCAAAGAATTCGGACCGCCCTCCGAACCGGGGGGCGGCTCTATTAGGGAGAGGGCGTCGAGGGTCGTGATCGCCCGGTAGAACGCGTCCGAGGTCCGGCGTGACGAGCTCCA